>CADCOE010000066.1 GCA_902802985.1 uncultured Ruminococcus sp. | reverse complement strand
TGGCGTTTCTGTTTCAAGAGAGTCAGCTTTCTCGGGTTCTGTCGTTTCTGTTTCAAGGGAGTCAGCTTTCTCGGGTTCTGGCGTTTCTGTTTCGAGGGAGTCAGCTTTCTCGGGTTCTGCTGATTTTGATATTTCTTGTAATTTATTTTGACCTAATTCATTCTTTTTTTTTAAATCTGTTTTGAAATCAATATTTTCATTTGATACAGGCTTGAGCTTTCCAAAACGTTTTTCAAATTTTGAAATATTATCAGAATGACCGGCAAGCGATGAATAATCATTACTGCCTGTATTTTCCATTGACTGTGCATACGAAGATGCTGTTCGATTTTTGCCAAAACGTCTTTCATATGCTGAAAGTTCCTTTTCGGGTTCAGCTTTTGCTGCTGCCGTTTCTTTATCATCAAGCGTTTCCTGTATCTGTTCTATGTCCACATTGCCGGACGGCATTCCGCCCGCAAAAATAATTCCTTCCATTTCAAAAGATGGATTAACAGGTTTTTTGACAACCGTTACATCATCAAATACTGTATCATCGTTCGTAGTATCATCCGTATTGTTCTCTGATGGTATTGGTGGTTCATCCTGTACGGCGGAATTCTTTTCTTCTAATTCACGGGACTGGTTTTTTTCCGGTTTAGTCAAACTAACAGGAACCTTCCCCTGTTCAGTTTCTTCCAATTTGGGGATTTGTTTCGTATCTGCCTGTTCGGTTTTCACTTCAGATTTTTGGGAAGAAATGCTGTTTTCATCACGTGTGGCAGATTTCTCATCTGTTTTGGTTTCGAGCGGAGCAGAAGCCTCCTTCAGATCCGTTTTCTGGGGCGGCATATTATTTTTCTGCTTTATGTCCCCTATTTTTGCAGATAAGCTTTCTTTTACTTCATCGTGGTTATATGTATCCACTGACTTGATCGTCAAAGTGTTGGCAATTTCACTTTCAACTTTCTTTTCGGTGTCAGATGATGTTTTTGGATCAACCTGTCGATCATCGGTTTTGATGCTTTCTTTTTCTTTTACTTTTTCATCGGAATTACTTTTTGATTTTCGATAATTCAGCCCCACCACAATAATAGAAGTCAGGAATATCAACGCAATCACAGATGCCGCCATCAGATAGATATAACGAACATCCAGTCGGTTAATATCAAGTTCCTCTTTAGTGGAAACCACAGACGGCTGCTCCTCGGGCTGCGTTTTTTCAAATATAACACTATTCATAATAGTATTAAGAAGCTTTTTTTGTTGAGGTGATACTTCATTATTATACGACTGAAACGTAATGACTACTTTGGTTCCCTGAACGATGGTATATTCTTGAATACCAACGATATTAGTACTGCTGGAATCATACTGTGTATCCAGCGTCAAAAAGAGCGTATCATTAAATTTAGTTTTGGAACACCCCGTATAAATATTCTGTTTAAGAAGATTATCAATCACATCCTGTAATTCATCATCTTCCAATGACGTCAGATCGTTAATTGCCTTAGTGTTTTCATTTTTAACCAACTGCACAGTAATATCATAACTAAAATCCTTGGCACTTGCTTTGATATAAGTATCGGTTGCCTTGAAACTTTCGGTCACTTCTTCTTTTGTGAGTTTGCACGCAGTCAGAGTGGGATCATCCTTTGCCATTTCTCTGGTAAGGACATACATACTGTCCGGTAAACTGATCGTCATATTCACACCATCGAGCTGATAGTTCTGATAAGTCAATGCCGATGGATCCAATTCCTCAACAGACACTTGTTCGCTCTGTTCCTCTGATTTTTCCCCATCAGAACTGCTTTCCTCCATTTTTTCCGATGGCTCTGAACTCTCTTCGGATGGTTCTGTACTGCTTTCTTCAGACGAAGACGAACTGTTTTCTGTTGATGCATCCGAGCCGCTTTGGCTGTCCGAAGTATCGGATGTATCGGAAGAAGATACACTTTCTTCCTCTACACTTTCAGACGACAATTCACTGCTGCTTTCATCCCCTGAGGGATTGCTGCTGTCCTCTGTCACTGACTCTACACTTTGTTCCGAGGATACCGACGAGCTGCTTTCGTCCGGCTCGGCATAAACCGGCACCGTCAGGGATAGTGCAATCAATGCTGCTGCAATCAATGCAGAAAATTTTTTCATTATACGACCTCCTTACACAAAGCATATTAAGGTATGGCTTATATGAACGAGCATAATATTGCATTTTCATTAGACAATATATCATTAATTATACTGTAACAGCCCCAAAATTACAAGTATTCATTTTAATTTTAAAAAATAAATATCATTGTATCCCTAACTAAAACCGTTTTATCTATGCTGTCAATTTACATACTGTATTATGATACTAATAGTATAATAATAGCTAAAAAAGACGTCCGGGAACACTATCCCGAACGTCTGAAACATCATTATTTGATTACTCTTACACGAACGATACCATCAACCGCTTTGATAGCGTTAATAACATCTTCACTGACATCACTTGCTACATCGAGAATAGAGTAAGAATACTCTTTCTTTGACTGGCTTGCCATACTTTCGATGTTAACACCTATTTCTGACAGCTTGGAGCAAACCGAACTGATCATATTAGGAATATTCTTGTGGATAACGCATACTCTTGCAGCACCGGTTCTCGGCATAGATACAGCAGGAAGTGTAACAGAGTTAACAATGTTGCCGTTTTCAAGATAATCCTTAATTTCATCGGCAGCCATTCTTGCACAGTTATCCTCCGACTCAGGGGTAGAAGCACCCAAATGAGGTGTAACAATAATACCGTCTACATCGAGAATATCATCTGTTGCAAAGTCAGTCACATAAGCAGCGACCTTCTTATCCTTCACGGTCTTGACAACATCCTCCGAAACAACGAGGTCTGCTCTGGAGTAGTTGAGAATACGGACGCCATCTTTCATCTTTGCAATATTTTCTGCATTGATAACACCTTTGGTATCAGGAGTCAGCGGCACATGAACAGTAATATAGTCACTCTCTGCAAATACGTCATCAAGATTAACAACGTGCTTTACTTTTCTTGAAATTTTAAGAGCATTGTCAACCGAAAGATACGGGTCATATCCAATAACCTCCATACCAAGAGAAACGGCTGCATTGGCTACCAGAATACCGATCGCACCAAGACCGATAACACCAAGTGTTTTACCCTTGATTTCAGGTCCTACAAAACTGCTCTTGCCTTTTTCCACCATTTTACCGACGGCATCGCCGTTGCCTTTCAGCGTCTTAGCCCATTCAATACCGCCCACTACATTTCTGGAACTTAACAGAAGTCCTGTTATCACCAGTTCCTTAACGGCATTGGCATTGGCACCGGGCGTATTGAATACAACAACACCCTTTTCCGCACATTTATCCAGCGGAATATTATTAACACCCGCACCTGCTCTTGCGATAGCAAGCAAGCTTTCGGGAAGTTCCATCTCGTGCATTGACGCCGAACGAACCAAAACGGCTTCCGGATTTTGAACATCATCGCCTGTGGTATAGTTGTCACCCAGTCTGGAAAGACCCACGGCAGAGATCTTGTTGAGTGTCTGAACGTTATACATTAAAAGTCACCCTTTATTGATATTTTAGATTTTTTGATCAGCTGTTGTTTGCTTCAAATTCCTTCATAAATGCTACCAGCTTTTCAACACCCTCAACAGGCATTGCATTATAAATAGACGCTCTCATACCGCCAACAGAACGATGTCCCTTAATGTTAACAAAATCATTTGCGGTAGCTTCCTTAATGAATTTAGCATCAAGCTCATCATTGCCTGTAATAAACGGTACGTTCATCAGAGAGCGGTCTTCAGGAACGACGGTACCCTTGAACATATTGGAACTGTCGAGGAAATGATAAAGGACAGAAGCCTTTTTCTCATTGATTTTCTTCATATTCTCCAGACCGCCGATGTCATTCTTGATCCACTCAAGAACGAGCTTAGCCATATAGATCGTCCAGCACGGAGGTGTATTGAACATAGAGCCGTTGTCAGCGTGTGTCTGGAAATTAAACATTGTGGGGCAAATGTCACTTGCATGTCCGATCAGATCTTCACGGATAATAACGATCGTCAAGCCTGCGGGAGCCATATTTTTCTGAGCGCCGGCATAAAGAATACCAAACTTGGAAACATCAATCGGCTCAGAAAGGATACAGGAAGAAATATCGGCAACCAGCGGAACATCACCTGTCTGCGGAAGCTCGTGATACACAGTACCATAGATCGTGTTGTTCATACAAATATAGAAATAATCTGCATCCTTGGTAAAAGTATCGGGGTCAAGCTTCGGAATATAAGAGAATGTCTTATCCTTAGAGGATGCGACAACATTGGCATCACAATATCTTGCTGCTTCCTTATATGCCTTTGTAGCCCACTGACCTGTCAAAACATAGTCAGCCTTTTTACTCTTGGTAGCAAGGTTGAGCGGAATAGCGGCAAACTGAGAGGACGCACCGCCCTGCAGGAACAGCACCTTATAGTTATCCGGAATATTCATCACTTCACGAAGAAGTGCTTCTGCACCGTCAATAATACCCTGAAACACTTTGGAACGATGGGACATTTCCATAACTGACTGACCGCTGCCTTCATAATCGAGCATTTCTGCAGCTGCTTTATTCAGCACAGACTCGGGAAGGATAGAAGGTCCTGCTGAGAAATTGTAGACTCTTTTCATTTTGACTGCCTCCAAAAAGTATATTTGCATTTGCATTTTGTTATGCACTGATACTTTTTAATTATAGTGCAATTTCTTTGATAAGTCAATTCATAAATGATAATTTTTCCACTTTCATTTTATGTGTTGACTTATTTTTTATTTTACCATGTCATCTGCTCATTCCACAGACATCAATTCGGGCTGAGCCATCTCTTCTATGCGGACGTATGTCACTTTCATTGATAATTTGGTTGGTTGGCATCCTTGACCTTAACGGCTTCTTCATCGTTATGACGTATCATAGCACGTTTGATTTTACCGCTGATCGTTTTAGGAATTTCGTCAACAAACTCAATCACTCTCGGGTATTTATAGGGAGCCGTCGTTTTTTTAACGTGATCCTGCAATTCCTTAATCAACGCCGGACTCGGTGTATATTCTTTCTTAATAACGACAGTAGCCTTGACCACCTGTCCTCTGACGGGATCCGGCACACCGGTAATAGCACATTCAACAACAGCATCATGTTCCAGCATAGCACTTTCCACCTCAAACGGTCCGATACGATAGCCGGAACATTTAATCACATCATCGTTTCTGCCGACAAACCAGTAATAGCCTTCAGAATCACGCCACGCCATATCACAGGTATTGTAGTAGTCACCCAACAAAATTTCCTGTGTCATTTCAGGATGGGAATAATAGCCCGTAAACAATCCTGTCGGAGGATGATTTTTAACATCCCATATACAGATAGAACCCTCTTCCCCTACGGCAACTTCTTTGCTGTCTTTATCAAGAAGCCGAATATCATACAGCGGTGAAGGCTTGCCCGTTGAACCGATCTTAATGTCATCCCACTGAAAATCTGCCAGAAGAACGGTACCCTCTGTCTGACCAAAACCCTGATAGATATTATGTCCTGTAAGCTTAAACCATTTTGAGTTAACCTCCGGATTAAGAGGCTCACCGGCAGTTGCCCAATGCTGTATAGACGACAGATCATAGCTGGCGACATCCTCCAGCAGCATAAAACGGTACATTGTAGGCGGTGCACAAAATGTTGTCAGCTTGTAGTCCTGCATTTTTTGCAAAAGCTTGGCAGGCACAAATTTATCCATATCATACGCAAATATAACCGCACCGCATATCCACTGACCGTAAATTTTACCCCAGCCGAACTTGGCCCAGCCCGAGTCGGTAACACTCATATGAAGTTTATTTTCCTGTACCTGCTGCCAGTATTTTGCTGTTACAATATGTCCCAAAGGATGAGAAAAGCTGTGCTGTATCATCTTAGGATTACCTGTGGTTCCCGAAGTAAAATAAACGATCATAACATCATCTTTATTGGTTGCTTCCTCACCGACAGGACGCTCAAACACATCGGAGCAGTTTTCGATTTCATCTTCAAGGAAATCCCAGCCGTCACGCTTCTCACCCACAACGATATGATGATGGATGCTTGGGCTTTCAGGAAGGGATTTTTCCACTTGTTCAATCACAAAATCATCATTAATACATACGATTGCACTGGCACGAGCCGCATTTGCTCTGTAAACAATATCTTTTTTGGTTAGCTGCAGTGTACAGGGAATAACAATAGCCCCCAGTTTATGAAGTGCCGTTGCACAGATCCAATATTCCCAGCGGCGGCGAAGTATCATCATCACCACATCGCCTTTTTTGATACCGATACTCTTGAAGTAGTTGGCAGTTTTATTAGAAAGAAGACTGACATCCTTGAAAGTAAAGATTTTTTCTTCGCCGTGATCATTACACCAAACCAGTGCTTTTTTCTTTTCGTCCTGCTTGGCCCATTCGTCCACAATATCAAAACCGAAATTAAAATTCAGCGGTACATTAACTTGATAATTTGCCTTAAAATCCTCGTAAGAATCAAATTCAATTCTTGGTAAAAATCTATCCAGCAACATTTTCCATTCTCCCTTTCAAAGATGACCTGTGTCATTTTGTATCATCTCTCTATAAATGATACAAAAATAACTTTTATTAGTACAATAATAATTTCGACTGCCTTATAAGTAATGATAACATACGCAAAAATGGCTGTCAAGAGAGTTATTGTATTGATAACAGTCACTATCGTATCAATCAAAAATAATTATGGGAACTCATTAAGAGATTTCACAAAGCCATCATATGTTTTCTCACTGACATCCGCTCCGATTACGATATTTTCATATACCAAGACATTCAGCAGCAGAGGATCATTCTCACTGTCATTTTGAACTTCAAAGGTATACAAAAGGCATTGTTTTCCTTTATACGGCTCTAAATCAAACCCCGCTCTCTTCTGAGTGTCATTATATTGTTGATAAACTGCATTAAATTCCAACGGAATAGTAACTTTTTCCGTCATTACAGGCTGCCGATCAATTTGGATGCCGAATTGTCCTGCCAATTTTGTCAGATCACCACACGATGACAAAGAAATATCATATGCTTTGCCGTCAATGATTTTGATGCGGTTGTTCCTGCCAAAAATGAAGATGGCTCCCCCTAACAAAATGATGAAAAAAATGGCGCAAAATAGAATAAAAATCATTTTTTTCCATTTTTTTGCTGCACTCAACGAAAAAATAAACAAAAATTCATCTCCTCTGTGGATAACGATAATGTCAGAAAACATTTCGCTCGGTATATTCTGCATCGGAACGGTCATATAATAACTGAGTGAGGTGATTAAAATGAAAAACAAAAAAAGTTTATGGACTTATCCCACTATATCGGAAATCAGCTTTCCGATTGATCTGTCCGGCAGCGATGATCCTCCCCGTCACGCGAGAAACAGAGTTATTCCCTCTCAGTTTTCTTTGATAACAATGCCTATGGGCTGTAATTTCATACGCAATATTGGCAGCAATGACGATGAATTCTGAGTATCACCCTATCAGCAATCCCATCGGACGCACCGCCTGTGCGATGCGTCTCTACATATATATTGTGAGAAAATCTTTTTATTCAAAATTTTTTTGACATTTTTTCAAAAAAAGTGTTGACAAATCATTCAGCCTATGATAATATATAGAAGTCGTCGGGCAACGGCGGTGATGACGCTGTGCTGGTGTAGCTCAGTTGGTAGAGCAGCTGATTTGTAATCAGCAGGTCGGGGGTTCAAGTCCGTCCACCAGCTCCACAAATAAGCCTATATCGTTGTAGGCTTTATATTCGGGAGAGTTCCAGAGCGGTCAAATGGGGCAGACTGTAAATCTGTTGCTTCGGCTTCGGTGGTTCGAATCCACCCTCTCCCACTTTT
>CADCOE010000065.1 GCA_902802985.1 uncultured Ruminococcus sp. | reverse complement strand
TCAGCCCGAATTGACGCCTGTGGAGTTAGTAGGTTACGAGGACGATGAAGCAGGAAGCCCATTGACTTTAGACGATGGGTAGTTCACCATAACTGTTTTGCTGTCCTTTGCGTTTTCGGTGACATATTCATTCACATAAGCATATCCATGCTCAATCTTATACTGCATTCTCTCATTATAATCTTTCTCTTTTGTAAAATCAAGAACAGGTATGGGATAAGGCTCACTGTAATAAACATTTTTTCCGTTTTTTATTTCTTTAACTTCACCGAGCATCGTGCCATCAAGAACTGCAATTGCATCAATATCATCTCTTTCTCGGCCAACGGTAACGCTTGTTGCACCACCCAGAGAATGTCCTATTAAACCGATTTTTTCGGTATCCGTTTTTGACAGTACATTCATAACAGTATCTTCGTCATCCGTATGCCATGCCTTATCAAGAGAACGGCTGCTTTTTGCTGATTTGATCGTATCAAGCACAAAGTTTTCATCATCCACTCTGACTTTCAGCCATTTACGCGAAATTTCATATACTTGTTCATCATTCAGGTCAGCAGCATTGTCGATCGAACTTACTTTCATAACTTCATCAATAAAGTTTGAATCAACGGTAATGATAGTGCCGTTTGTATCTTCAGTGAAAAAAGAGTGGTGCGGATGGTCAAGTGCAGCTACAACATAACCGTTGCTTGCCAATTCTGCATAAGTGGAATAATTGCTTTGATAATATCCAAATGCGCCGTGTGAGAATATAACAAGAGGAAATTCACCGTTTTTACTTTCGGGATAAAAGAAATATATAGGTACTTCTCTGAAAGAGCCGTCATTTTCAAACTCATCCTTCCTGCTTTCATCAACGAGAATGGCAGACACCTGATTTACTTTGTAATCACCCGTTGTCGGCAGACCGTTGTAATTTGTAAAGAGAAAGGCAGGTACAAGTGAAACTGTAACAAGTATGACCGAAAGTACACAGTTCACGACAGACCAAAGTTTTTTCTTCATGCCTTGTATTTTTTTGTGTCTGATGAGCCATATGATCCCCGCAAAGATTAAACGCACTGCTATAACAATCAATGCACCAAAAAAACGCCACTTCATATTAACTGTCGGTAACAGGATCATACCGAGTAAAAGTACAGTTTCGGCGGTTCTAACGATAACCCTGTTTTTCAGCCATGCGGATTTTTCGCTGAATTTCGTAAATGTCAGCGCCACCAAGGTGATTTCTGCCATTGCAAATAAAATCAAAAATGTCATTCCCATAATTTGTCAACCTTTCGTTTTTCGTTATGACTGAATTATACATCAAGGCATATTTTGTTGCAACAAAATCGAGGTAAGATGCAAAAATCGACAGTAAGATACAAGAAACTATTCTTTCGGATATATTCGGAATGTCCGGATGGGAACTAATCAAAAAGTTGTGCAGCAAAGGAAAGCTTACACAGCCGGACATTTATGCAAATGGGCAGGTTTTTGCCAATGCGATATGAAGAAACTAAGAAAAATCAAGAGGAAAGATGCAAACAGAAACTAAAATCAGAAGCAGCCAAACTCGGATTCAAGCTTATTCCTTTCTAAATATGCTTGTGAAAAATCGAATATATATTGCTTGTCATAGCTTGACAATAGCGATGACTTAAATCTGTATGTCTTTTCGCCTTTTTAACTCGACTTGTTCTTTAAATGGAGTTTGTATAGATATACCTTTCAATGGATTGGTTTCGTAATATGTATAGATCTGGAAAGGAGTGATTTTATACGTAAAATCAGGCGAATCGAGCCGAATGTGCCGCAAATAAAATCCCACAAGAGGGTGAGGTGGCGTGTGCAAGGATTTCGATTGAAAGAGAGTATATGCTGCATTCCCTTTCGATGCAGGTCAGTTACTACAACGAGCTGATACAGAAAAACCCCGAATGGGAGTTTGCGGAAGTGTATGTGAACAATTCGATTTCCGGAACGTGGGGGCAGACAAGCGGAGCGAGTTCCAAAGGCTGCTGGAGACCGTAAGGCATCTGAAAGAGCTGGGAATCGAGGTCAGGTTCGAGAAGGAAAACATCAGCTTGCTCTCCGAGAACGGAGAAAAAACAGTAACGAGATTGATACAATATTCAGGCTTGAAATCAGTGTAAACCGCTTGTTTTCAAGCCTTTTTCTTTTTGTGCTTTTGATGCTGGGTACAGTTTGAACAAGTGTTAGTGCTTTACATAATTCTTGGGTGCATAAATGAACGAACTTACTTGTGGTTCGTGTAATTATATAAGGTTCGTTCAATGATTACATAGCAAAAATAGCAATGGTAGTTGGGAATGTGTAAAGGGGTGTGCCAGGTAAATTTATCTTTTTATTCGCTTGATATAGTATTTATTCTATGCTAAAATGGAATTGATAAAAAGTGAAGGAGTGGATGTTATGCCTAAATACTTTATGCCCGTAGGAAACACGGATTTCAGGGAAATAAGGGAAACAGGCCTGTATTATATTGATAAAACAATGCTCATAGATCAACTGGTAAATCAAAGCAGAGCGAAGGTTACACTTTTTACCCGTCCACGCAGATTCGGAAAATCGCTGAATATGAGTATGCTCCAACATTTCTTTGATATCCGTGAGGACAGCAAAGCTTTGTTTGAGGGTTTACAAGTGTTCGAAAACAAGACGCTTTGCACTGAGTGGATGAATCAGTATCCAACGATCCTTGTCAGCTTTAAGGATGTGGAGAGTAATAGTTTTGAGTCGGCTTTCAAAAGAATCCGAACTGAAATATCGAAACTGTACGAAAGATACGATTATTTATATAAAAATAACTCTAAACTTTCTGAATTGCAAAAAAAGCTGTTCGAGAAAATTCTAATGCGTGAGTCTGATGAAGAAGATTTGAAAGAAAGCCTGGTGCTGCTTACGCAGCTGATGTACGAATATTATGGAAAACATATTATTCTTTTGATTGATGAATATGATGTGCCAATGGCAAAAGGTGATGCAAACGGCTATTACAGAGAGATTACGGATATTATGAGGTCAATGTACGGTAAATCGCTAAAAGACAATCCTTACATTAAAATAGCCGTTTTGACAGGCTGTTTAAGAATTGCAGAGGAAAGTATTTTTACAGGATTGAATAATCTGTCTGTTAAAACGATAACGGATACGGATTATGATGAGTGCTTTGGGTTTACCAATGAGGAAATGAATAAACTTCTTGCAGATACGGAACTTTTACACAAACATACTGTATTCAAGGAATGGTACGATGGATATGTTTTTGGAGATAAGGAAGTCTATTGTCCTTGGGATGTACTGAACTATGTTGATGCTTTGCAGAAAGAACCTGATGCATTGCCTATAAATTATTGGGCTAATACCAGTGGAAATGATGCGATAAAAAGATTTCTTGAAAGCAGATTTGATGTGTCTGCGGATTTTGAAAAGCTGCTCGGAGGTGGATTTGTCGAAAAAATCATCAATCCCGATATTACTTACGGTGATTTGACGAAAGATGAAACAAATCTGTGGTCAGTGCTGTATATGACGGGATATTTAACAATACTTCCGGGTTCTCTGCCAAAAAGTAAGTCGTGTGAAAATGATGATATGAGGGGCAAGTTTGATGTTCCGTTCAAGCTGAAATTTCCCAATATGGAAATCAAAAGGTTGTTTGAGAAAACAATAGCTGTATGGTTCAAAGAAAGGATTTTAGCCGATGACCGCACAGAATTGTTTGCAGCTTTGTGGAGCGGTGATGCGGTACAGCTCGCCAATATCATCAGCCGTTATTTACGCAGTACAATCAGCTATCACGATTACAGCGAACAGTTTTATCACGCTTTCCTCACAGGATTGTTTTCGGGTGTAGGTAATGTTAGTGTCCGTTCCAACCGTGAAGTTGGAGAAGGTCGTGCGGATGTTATTGTCAAAAATGAATATACAAATCAGGCTGTGGTCATTGAACTGAAAATAACCGACAGCCCTGCAAAAGCAGCTGCCAAGTGCGATGAAGCATTACGGCAAATCGAGGACAAAGGCTATGCAGTTCCTCTTTCAGAGGACGAGGGATATGATGTGACTGTTTACGGAGCAGTATTCTATAAAAAGAGATGTTTTATTAAAAAACGTGAGTTCGATGAAAATCAAACGTGTAAAGGAAGTTTAGGGATATTAAGGGATGGCTTTTTGGGTATGAAAGAATAAGCCACTAAAGCAGCTAAAAGATTAACAAAGAAATTATCTATGGAACGATGCCGTGAATGTTCAATCTGACAGATGTTTTTCAAAAAGTCATTGACAGATTCGATGACGGCTCTTTTTCGAAGCAGCAGTCTTTCAAAAAAGCCAATCAGCTTATTCTTCATATTACTTTTCAGCCTTGTGATAAGCTGGATATTCTGCTCGAAAAGCTTTTCAAACAGTTTTTGAGAGACGTATCCTCTGTCAGCAAATAATTTTCCGTAAATTTCTTTTGTCAAACGGGAGATAATCTTCCAATCCCTATTATCGACATTGCCGGAAGTAAGACAAACAGACAGTATTTCTCCCGTATCATTAATGACCAAATGAAGTTTAAAACCGTAAAACCAGCCCATAGAGCTTTTTCCACGCTGTGCAAGACCACTGAATACTTTGTGGGAAGAAATGCGGTGCGAATCACAGACATCAAGTGTCGTTGAATCAATAAAATTGATTCCTGTACACTTGCCAACACGGTACTTCATTTCATAAGGTATAATGTTAGTGGAACTATCGACATTTTCATAATTTCTACAAAACGATTGTAACTGACCTGCTTAGGAAAATACGGTCTTAATACAACACCGACAAATTTGATGTAATACCATTTGAATGTTCTTTGATTGGACAAATGAAAATAGATAACTATCGTCATTATTTCGCTCAAGGACATAGATGTTTTGGGTATCACATGCTCTTTATCCATCAAAAGATGGTGTTCACAGTATTTTTCGTACTCCTTGCAGAAATCATCTACATCACAAAATATTGCTAATAGTTCTTCCATGAAAATCTGTCCTTTCTTTTGGTTAATGTTTGATTGGTAACTTCATTATATCAAAAGAAAGGACAGATTTTCTTCTTTTATTTTTCCATCGAACTCACGTTAAATCAGATAGTTACTGAAAGATGATTTGCGTAGATAGCTGCCGACTCCGAAAGGAGGCTGCTTGAAAGGGGGATAAGGGTGAATATTCACTCTGATTTACAGCCGACCGCCGCTTGCGGGACCGCATGAGCGGTGGTGTGAGAGGACGAAGTAAAATTGAAATCCGCTGACCGTTATAAATGTTCCTGCTGCGGAAAAGCGTTTCAGGCGTATGCACACAGAAAATATTGTAGCAGGGACTGTTATCTTAAAATGAGATTCGGGGGTGGTGACAGTGACAAGCACATTCAGAAACGAAAAAATGTATCAGACAACAATGCACCTTGCTCGAAAAATGCTGTCTGACGGGATTATGCCCGGATTGATACAATCTTTACACAAAAATATAAGCCTGTTTTCGGTACACTTTTTCCGATATTCGGTTGACTTATCCCGAAAAAAGAGGGATGTATAGTGCCGAGGAGGCTTGATATTATGCGAAAAATCACCAGAATTGAGCCGACTGTTCCGAGCATAAAGCAGCGAAAAAGAGTAGCTGCTTAT
>CADCOE010000064.1 GCA_902802985.1 uncultured Ruminococcus sp. | reverse complement strand
TGTCAATCATTTTCAGCCCTTACGGGCTGACGACAATTCATCCCCTACCTATAGAGGTCGGAGTCTTCTTGCCGAGTTAGGATAAAAGGAGCACCGTCTAAGATCAGGTTTTCTACGTGCAGATTATTTTTTTCAAAAATCTTATATGCGATTACGCCGCCCATAGATAAACCGCAAAGTACAAAGACGCTTCCTGTCTGTTTTTGTCGGATGTATGTTTCTATCTGCTGTGCTTCATCTTCAACAGAAATAAACTCGCTTTTATGATCCTCAATATGTCCGTTCAAAGCCGGGACGATAACATAGTATTTTTCTTTTAACACAGTGATCTGTCTTTCCCAAATCTGCCACGGAGTGAGGACACCGTGTATCAGAACGACCGTTTTATTGTTTTTATCGCCGAATGTATGAAATTCCATTTCTGTTCTCCTTAGCCTGTTAAAACCGGTGCCGCCTTTTGTTGTATTATTACCGTTGATGACATTATAACGCATTGGCGTTAGACAAGCAAGGCAAATTTTAGGAAAATAGAAGCATAAAGCAAATGCGGCAATCAGCAATTAGAATGTCAAAAATAAAAGGATCAACTCTATGTGCCATATTACGGAAAGCGATGTCAGACCTGCGGTATAAAGCTGATACTGTACGGGTTGCCGTACTTGAACGAGAAGCCCCCGCCTCTAAGCGTCAGCGTAGATGGCGGGAGTATGTCACTCTGGTATAGTTTGACTAATTTTGTTAATGAGTCGGATGGTTTTTATGAATATTATGCTGATGGAATTAATTGACAAATGAGTATCTATTTGCTAAACTAAAATAAATACCATCATTTTGATCAAAATTTCATTTTGTAATTTTAAGTGCAAAATCAAAGAAAGAATGTGTCATATGAAAAAACAAGTGATTTCAATTTTATTGACAATGACGGCACTGCTGTCAATGACTTCCTGCTCTTTTTCACCGGAGCTGCCGGAACTGTCATCACAGGAAACAGCGGCGGCTGTGGAAAAAAAAGATATTCGTCCTCAGCAGGATTTTTATGGATATGTTAACTATGACCGTATCAGTAAAGGGCAAATTCCTGCCGGCAGAAGTTCTTATAGTGTACTGTCCGGGATGGGAAGTGATGTTGATAAAAAATTAGATGAAATTTTGTCGGATTGTATCGCTTCTGACAGCAAAAGGGGAACGCCGCAGCAGAAAGTGAAAGATATGTATTTGCTGTATAAAGATACTGAGGCCCGAAAACAAAACGGCATTAAGGAACTGAAACCGGGAATTGAAAAAATCGATGCGGTCAACAATGTGAATGAATTGGTGGATGTAATGGGTGAACTGTATAGTACATACGGCACACCTACTATATTTTCCTTTAATGCCTATCCCGATGGAGATGACAGTTCCCGGTATGCTCTTTATTGCGGAGGTTTGTATTTTTTGTCTGACGGAAAAGAACCGTTTCTTGAAAGGGATACATATATAGATCAGTTTGCAGAGCAATCAAAAGAGATACTTCAGGCACTCGGAGCAGACAGTGATGATGCCAAAAAACGGGCAGCATCGTTGACCAAAATGATTATCGGCGTTGCAGAGCAAAGTATTTCTCAGGATCATCGTCAAAATCCGGATGTGCTGTATAATAAGTATTCTTGTGAGGAATTTGATCAGATTTTCAGCAACCTTGACAGTGGACGTATGCTTAAGGCTTTCGGTTTCGATGTGGATCACGTGTTTATTTTCGATGTCGGACAAATGAAAAAGTTCAATGATTATATGACACAAGATCATCTGGATGTGCTTAAAGATATGGTCAAGGTGCTTTTTATCGACCGTTATTCCTCTGTTATTCCCGAATCGTTTTTTGAAAATGCCAAAAAGGCTTCTCGACAGAAACATGAGGATGATAAGTCCATCAGAAAAGATGTTATTGATGAAATGCAGGATGATATGGGCTATCTGTATGCCGAAGAGATCTGCACAAAAGAAAAAATGGAAGCCGTTTTGTCGATGACAGAGGATATTCGGGCGGCTTATCGCAAGCTGATCGAAAAAAGCTCCCGATTGAGTGAGGAGACACGCAGGAAATACCTGAAAAAGCTGGATAATATGGTATTTATTATCAGCAATGGAGAGTATGACTACGGCTATGACATTGTTCCTGCCGGCGAGGGCGGTACTCTGATCGGCAACAGTATCAGGATGAAAAAATATCGTATTGATCAAATCAAAACGAAAATTGGCAATATAGTGGATCGATATGAAAAAACAATGAATCCACAGGAAGTGAACGCTGCTTATCATCCTCAGCGGAACAGCGTGACAATAGCAGCCGCCATGTTAAACGCTCCCTGTTTTGACCTTAACGCCGACAAATATACCAATTTGGGAGCCTTGGGCGAGATCATTGCCCATGAAATCACTCACGCTTTTGATTCTAACAGTTATAAGATGGATGAAACAGGTGCGTATCATCCCAACTGGATCAGCGATGAGGATAAGGCAAGCTACAACGAATTGATCGAAAAAACAGCCAACTATTACAGCAACTATCGGTTGCTGGATGTTTACTCCGTGAATGGCGAAAAAAGCGTGCCTGAAAATATTGCCGATTTGGGTGCGTGTCAGTGTGTCCTTAGTATGACACATAACGAAAAAGAAGTGAAAGCAGCGTTAGAGGGATTGGCAATGATATGGGCGGATTTGAGCGATGTGGAAGGAACTATATCGGCAATGTATATGGATGAGCACAGCCCTTCAGAGGTCAGGGTCAATGCGGTCGTTTCTTCGATGGATTGCTTTTATGACGCCTATGATGTAAAGGAAGGCGATAAAATGTATGTTGCCCCCAATGACAGAATAAGGATATGGTGAAAACTATGATAAGAACAAAATTAATATTAAGAAATGTATTAAAAAAACCGCTTCGTTCGATTGTCATTATTCTTTCACTTGCTGCTGTTGCGTTTGCTGCCCTTTTCTGCATTGATGGCATCAATATGGCGGCAAGCAGCCTGACGGATTATTTCCGATCCCGCTTTGGCGATACTGACATTTTGATCACTTATGGAGATACGCTCAATATGACGGAGGAGGATCTGCCCAAAGACTGCAAAATATTGACTTCTTCCAATACGATAGTCAGCCTTAGTATGCGTAATTCTTATTATTATAACTATGTCACCAAGGAGCAGCTTCAGGTGATCGGTGTGGACAGTAAGGCGGCTGCTGATATTAGGCTGTTTGATGAAGCTTATCCCACTAAGGACGGCGTCACGATTACGAAAAATATCGCCGAAAAGCTGAATAAAAAAGTGGGTGATACCATCTCCTTTTATGGAGAGAACAAGGACGAGTATCATTTAAAAATTCTGGCGATTGCCGAGCAGTCCCGTTATCTTCAGGAAATAGATGCCATCATTACTACACCTGAACTTTGCAACCAGATCGCAGATGTAGAAAAAGGATTTAACTCCGTTTATATTGATGCACCTGATGAAAAAATTGGAGAGTATATCGAGGAATGGCAGGAAAAATATCCCGATTATCTCGTGTTTGGTACTGTTGATAAAGATACGGAACGATGGATGCAAAGCACACTCAGTATTTATTATCTGATTTTTATTGTCGTCATTTTAATGGTATGTTTTATTGTGGTTTCGATGTCCAATCATATCGCCAATGAAAGACTGTCAATGGTCGGAATGCTCAGAAGTCTGGGCGGCAGTATCAGCGGAACAGGAGCGGTTCTGCTTGCCGAAAGTGCTTTTTATGGATTGTGCGGAGGATTGATAGGAACGGGGCTGTATTTCGTGATAGCAACCATCTTTATGTCAAACCTCTACGATCCGTCGATGGGTGGTCCCGGCGAACTGAATTTCTTTTTGGTGTGCGGTGTGGTGATGGGAGTGGTGCTGCTTCAGTGTATTTTCTCGGTAGCTGCTATTATGCGTGTGGCAAAAACACCTATACGGGACATCATTTTCGGCACAAAAGAGAGTGCGTATTTTCCGTCAATCAAGCGGACAGTCGTTGGCGGCATTCTGCTGGCAGCCGGCATTGTGCTGTATTTTGCTGCACAGGAGTTTGTGATGATCCCATTGGCAGCGTTCCTGTCGATGGTGGGTTTGATACTGATTTTGCCGTATATCAGCCAACTGTTGTCCCGTTTGCTTTCGATGTTGTTCCGGCGTTGGCAGATGCCGGTAGCAAAGTTGGCAGTGAAAGAGTTCGCTGCCAAAAAAAGTACCGTATCAACAGTGCAGCTGATTGTTTCGTCTATTTCACTGACGATTACGGTTTGTATTGTTTCGGTGGCATTGATCAATCTTTATGTTTCCAATCATTATGACTGCAATATTCTGATACAATCTACGTCACAGCCGCCGGTTATCTATGATTACCTTGATGATCTGGACGGTGTAGAGGGAACTGAAAAACTTTATTACCAATACATTACTTATGGAGAAACGGCAGAACTCAACGGTGAACCGCTTCGTATGACGGTTGTGGCAATGAATGACGGTGGGTTCCGATATTATCAGGGCATTCGGGAATGTCCCGACAGCATCGGAGAAAATGAGGTTTCTGTGGATAAATTGTTTGCCGCCAGAAAAAATCTGAAGCTCGGAGATAAGATCAATGTCCGGCTCCATACCGAAAAGATACTTCCCAAGGAAATGACACTCACTGTTACTTCGCTGTGTGATGCAGGATATTTTAAGAACGGTGAGAATGTCATTATGATCAATATCAATGACTATCGAAAAACATTTCACGATTTCCCATCCGAAGTGCTTGTCAAGAGTGAAGAAGGACGGGAAGCAGAAGTCCTTCAGATGATCGAGCGTACACTTGGTGATGGCTTTGCACAGATCAAAACATCAGAGGAATACCGTATGGAACAGCAGACAGCCGCTGATTCTATTTTGTCCATATTGTATGCCATTATCTTTATGGGATTTGCCATTGCCTTGCTGGGAACGTTTAATAATATGCTGATCGGATTTGAACAGTCACGAAGGAAGTATGCCGTTTATTATTCTTCCTCTATGAGCAAAGAAAAGCTGAAACGACTGATCCTATTGGAAACGGCTTTTACGATGCTGATAGCGTGCCTGATTTCGATTGGGTTGGGAGTCTATTTCCTTGGTGTCCTTTCCAAAGGATTGGAATTCCTTGAAGTGAGTATGCCCTATTCCTATGTGTGGGAAACATCGTCAGCAATAGGCGGAATAATGTTCCTGATACTGATGCTTACGTCCATCAGACCATTAATGGCTCTTTCCAAAATGAATATTGCCGAAGAAATCAAAACAAGTGCGGATTGACGCTTAAGGAGGATGAATGAAATGAGTGAAACAAATTATGTAATAACCGCCGCTAATATCAGCAAAACCTTTGGCAAGGGAGAAATGGCAGTCAATGTGCTGGAAAATGCTGATTTGTCCGTTGAAAAAGGAAGCTTTGTTTCCCTGATGGGGGAGTCGGGCAGCGGTAAATCGACACTGCTGTATTTGATCGGCGGTCTGGACAGGGATTTTGAAGGGGATATTACGGTAGCAGGACAAAATATTGCCGGACTGAACGATAAAATGCTCGCTAAATTGAGATGTAATAAAATGGGATTTGTGTTTCAATTCTATAATCTTGCTGCCAATCTCACGGTGGAGGAAAATATCCTGCTGCCTATCGAGATGAGCGGCAGAAAGATTGCCGACTACAAAACAAAGCTGGATGAAATACTGGAGATTACTAATCTTACCGCCAAGAAAAAAGTCTACCCCTCACAGCTCTCAGGAGGACAACAGCAGCGTGCAGCCATTGCAAGAGCCGTACTGGGGGAACCGGAAATTATTCTTGCCGATGAACCTACCGGTAATCTCGACTCCAAATCCGGCAGAGAAATTATGGAATTGTTTAAACGGCTGAATGTCGAAAAGGGTGTCACTATATTACAGGTAACACATTCCGCAGAATGTGCTTCCTACAGTACCCGCAGGGTAATTTTGAGAGATGGAAAAATGGAAGAGGCTTCCTGATGAAAATGAACAGGAAGCCTATCGGGTCTGTGGAGGTGACCGTATGATGAATATATTGTTTGTCAATGCCTGTGTAAGACAGAACTCCCGCACCAAACATCTTGCCGATGAAGTGCTGGCAAGACTTGGCGGTGAGGTGACAGAAATTGATTTGCAGCAGGAAGCAATCCATCCGCTTACCGCTGCAACACTGAAAAAGCGTGACAGTCTGGCGGCGAAAAATGACTTTGAGGACGAAATGTTCCGCTATGCCCGATTGCTTGCCAAAGCAGATAAACTGGTGATCGCTGCACCGTACTGGGATCTCTCGTTTCCTTCTTTGCTGAAAGTATTCATTGAGTCAGTGAACGTTGTCGGACTTACCTTTGCTTATGGAGAGAACGGTGTGCCGTATGGATTGTGCCGTGCTGATGAAATGATTTATATTACAACGGCAGGAGGACATATTGTTTCCGATGAGTTCGGTTATGGTTATCTTCAGCGCCAGTGCGAGATGTTTTATGGCATTCCTCACACCACCTGCATCAAAGCCGAAGGATTGGATGTGGTCGGTGCTGATGTGGATCAAATTCTTGCGGATGCCAAAAAGGAAATCGACATCAAACTAAACGGTACATTATCAAAAATACATCATAAAGGACGGAATAATAATGAATGACATATTGAAGGCAATGCAGACACGGAGAAGTGTACGCCGTTTTCGATCGGATATGCTGTCTCAGGAAACGATGGATGAAATTATACAGGCGGGTCTTTATGCGGCAAGCGGCAGAGGAAAACAATGCCCCATTATTATAGCTGTTACTGACCAAAAACTCAGAGATCAGCTTTCGGCAATGAACAGCAAAATCGGCGGATGGGACAGTAGTTTCGATCCGTTTTATGGAGCTCCCGTTGTGCTGGTCGTACTTGCACCGAGAGATGTGCCTACTTATCTGTATGACGGAAGTCTGGTAATGGGTAATTTGATGCTGGCGGCGCATTCACTTGGTGTTGGCAGCTGTTGGATCCATCGGGCCAAAGAAGAATTTGACAGCGAGGAAGGAAAAGCCATATTGACTGCCTTGGGAATAGAGGGGGACTGGGAAGGCATCGGTCACTGTGTATTGGGCTATGCCGAGGAAGAATTGTCTTTACCGCCCGAACGCAGAGAAAATCGGGTCTGTTACGTGAAGTGATGGTGTGGTGAAAAAGAAAGGGATCTCTCGGTATTGCGGTCAATGTTGTTTTATGGATATGTGACATACTCCCCCGCCTCTATAGGTGGGGGTTTCTCGACATTTAGGTTAAAGTAATGGACGGTCTTTTATTGGCGTTTTTCGTCGTTTGAAAGGATACATCGACAAAAATATTTTGGATTTATGATTGAATGTAGATTGGTGATTTGTTATAATAGGTAATAGATTGAATATGGAGGAATTTCATATGGCAGACAATATTTATAGAAAGGCACGCAAAGCAGCAGCCAAAAAAGAACCGCTTCTTAATAACTGTGAAACAGCACAGGATATTGTTTATATAGAACGCACCAAACTTTTGGCCATCGAAAGCAATGATAAAATTCCTGATCCCGATGATGTGGTATCCATGGCAAAAGTGTATGATGCTCCTGAATTGTGTAACTATTATTGTACGAAACAATGTCCTATTGGCAAAGGAGAACCTACTTTGATATATGAAGACCTCAACGAAATATCCGTTCGCTTGATGACAGCACTGCATATGCTGCAAAATGCCAACGATACTATCTACAGAATTTTGGAGGATGGAAGAATAGATGAGGACGAAAAACGTGATTTTGCCAATGTGATCGAAACATTGAAAAAGCTTTCTTACAGTGCAGACTCACTGGAGCTGTGGGCAAAGAAAAACGGACTTGCTGAGTAAACTTTTTAACAATGAAATAGGGATCCAATAAAGCATAGTAAATGAAAAATTGAGCTGCGGTTATCCTTTGGGTGACGGCATTTTTTATATATTACTTCGGGGAAACGTATCTATATGACAAAATTGTAAATAGATGTTGAAAATCACATATAAATAAGATAAAATAGGGGTATGTATCATTATCATCATTGCCTTGGTATAACGGCAGAAGGAGGGAAGAATGAATGAGTTATTCCAACTATAAAAGCCTTTCCAATTCACTGGAATCGGAGGCACTGGAACCATATTTCAGAGAGTTCCTTTCTATTTATCGGGATAAACCCAAAACAAAGAAGGCACTCAGCGAGCTGTATGAGCTGGCTTATAGGCAATGGGATACCTATGAAGCGTTAAATGAAGAAGTGGCACAAGCTTTATCGGAATATCTGATCTCTGCCATTAATTTTAATTCCTATGAGATTATGGATACCATTATCAGTATTGTAGAGAACCTTTCTTTGAAAAGAGTTTTTGATTATATCCTTCAGCAAAAAAGGGTGGTCAAAAATAAGTCCGTTTTGACATTGATCGAAGAGGCCGAAGAATACGGTTCACGTATTGAGGATCCATTTGATGTGGATGACTTTTGATGTACCATTAAGTTGGCAAAATCGTTCTGTTCACTGTCAAAAGCGGCTTTTTATGATAGGGACGACTAAAAACAATGCTTTTGGGACATACTATCCCATCATAAAAGATTGGAGGAATAACAATGGGAACAACCAACAGCAGAAAGGCAGCTGTGATCGGCTGCGGATTTGTCGGTTCGGCATCGGCATTTGCATTGATGCAGAGCGGACTTTTTTCGGAAATCGTATTGATCGACGCTAATCAGCAAAAAGCGGAAGGCGAAGCACTGGACATCAGTCACGGTTTGCCTTTTGCCAAGCCAATGCAGATTTATGCAGGAAATTATGAGAGTTTGTCAGATGCTTCGGTAATTATTGTGACGGCAGGCGCCGGTCAGAAGCCCGGGGAAACAAGGTTGGATCTGGTGAAGAAAAATGTCGGTATTTTTCAGTCGATCATCCCTCAAATTGCCCGGTATAATCAAGAAGCCATTCTTTTGGTAGTTGCCAATCCGGTTGATATTTTGACTTATACGGCAGCCAAGCTCAGCGGCTATCCTGAGAACAGAGTGTTTGGTTCCGGTACAGTGCTTGATACGGCACGTTTAAAGTATTTGTTGGGTGAGCATTTACGGGTAGACAGCCGAAGTGTCCACGCATTTATTATCGGAGAACACGGTGACAGCGAGATCGCAGTATGGAGCAGTGCCAATGTTTCGGGTATTCCTATCAATAATTTCTGTGAGATGCGGGGACATTTTAACCACGATGAAGCAATGAAACGCATTGCCGATGACGTCAAAAACAGTGCCTATGAGATTATCAATAAAAAGCAGGCAACCTATTACGGCATTGCAATGTCTGTGAAACGAATCTGTGAGGCGATCGTGCGTGATGAAAAGTCGATCCTTCCTATTTCCAGTATGCAGCACGGCGAATTTGGCATAGAAGGGGTAGCTTTGAGTATGCCGGCCATCGTTGGCAGGGAAGGTGTGGAGGGTTCGGTACCAATCGAGCTGAACGAAGCGGAAAGAACCGCCCTCAGAAAATCTGCCGATACCTTAAAGGAAGTAATACAGACCATCTCTGTCTGAATTTGCGATAAAGCCTGAAAACGAACTGAAAAGGAGCTTCGTTTTCAGGCTTTTGTATTTTTTTAATAAATACCTTGTACAGTGACTTCTCCCGAGTTGACGGTTATTTTTTTCCCATTAGAGTTGATGATCAGTTCACCGCTGAGGTTAATATCCTCAGCAATGCCCTGAATGACCGTGCCGCTGCGTTCCAATGAAACATTACGTCCAAGTGTAGCACAAAGCTCCTTAAAGCGATTAACATCGTCAATCGACAAGCTGACCAGAAAAGACTGCATTACCGTGTCAAGGCTTTTGAGCACAGCGGCAAAGAAATCATTTCTGTCTGTTTTTTGGTTTGTTTCCAAAAACAGAGAGGTAGCTTTGTGTTGGATCTCATCGGGGAATGTACAGTGGTTGACATTAATTCCGATACCGATAACGACATAATCCAGGCGATCGCTTTGCGCTGCCATTTCGGTGAGAATTCCGCAAATTTTTTTATTGCCGATGATAATATCGTTGGGCCATTTGATTTGCGCATCACAGTTGGTATAATCCCGCACGGCGTTGCAAACGGCAAAACCGGCGGCAAGCGTGATGGCGGCAATTTCGCTGGGAGGGAGTTCAGGCCGAAGCAAAACGGAAAAATATAATCCGCCGTTATCGGATTTCCATAGCCGTCCGAAACGTCCTTTGCCGGCAGTTTGTTCTTCCGCACCTATCACAAGTCCGCTTGCTTCCCCTCGAGATGCCCGCCGTTTTACTTCTTCATTGGTAGAGTCAATCGTTTTTAGAATTTCGATTTTTGTACCTATCACCGAGGGGGAAAGTTTGTCGATGATCAATTCTTTGTCGAGAAGATCGGGACTGCTTTCGAGTTTATATCCCTTGTTTCTTACAGAATGGATGTTATATCCTTCGTCTTTGAGCAGATTGATATTTTTCCATACCGCCGTTCTGGTCACGCCAAGACAGCGGCTGAGGTCTTCCCCCGATACATAATCATCAGAATGTCTTAACACCGAAAGTATTTTAGATTTCATTGGTTGATGCTCCTGTCAAAAACGGGCAAAGCGAGTAGCCTTGCCCGTTCATTCATATGAATTATATTTTTAATACGATACAGGCGGATTGGAGTCAGTTTCGTTGGCGGCTTCCGAATCGGACTCGTGAATGACAGCCTTTTTCTTGGAGGAACGTTTTCTTTTGATGTCGGCTGCCGTGTCAGTTTTTTTTTCGTTTGATACGGCAGGTTCCTCTGTTTTTTCCGGTACGGTATCCTTGGGTGCATCCTGAGGCTCGGCGTAAGCGATCGTAATATCTCCTTCTTCTTCTGCCTCATCGGAAGTGACATTTGTTTTGTCATCCTCAGTGGGGGTGGCTTCCTGCTGGACAGGAGCATCCTCGGTCAATCCCGGCTGCGGGACGCCATATTTTTTGGTGTATTCATAGCGGGTTTTTGCCTTTTTCAGGCGAAGCTTGCAGTTTTTGATGGTAGCGATCAAAGACTCGGTGTCAGCCTCTTCGGTACTTCCTTCCAGTTTTTTCATATAAATTTTGCCAAGAGCGATATAAGCATTATTCAGAATATCCGTTTCATTGCTGATGATCGCTTCCAGTCTGTTAAGCTGAGCGCACTGTCTGTTTTTATCAACAATAAAGTCAACCGATTGAGAGAGCGTGCTGCTTACTTTATCTATCAAATTCATCATTAATGTACCTCCGTGAAATGTATTTCTATTATTATACAACATATTTATCAAAAATAATAGTCTTTTTTCAAAATTTATTACAATTATTTACTGTTTTTATTCTCGCTTGCTTCGGAAAAAAACGTTTGTGTTTCTTCGTATTCTCCAAGAACTATCACATAGTTTTTGTTTTTTTGAGGGATCTTATACGCCAACTGCCCTTTGAGGATACCATCATATTCATATTTACCGTTACTCATATGAATGACAGAGGTGGAGAAAAGTTTGTCGCCCACGGTTATTTCACTGCCGTTTTCTCCGGTGATAAAGGCGGTGATGGTGTTGTCCGTACCACCCTCGTCAACAGGAAAATCATCGATGCAGATTTCATAATCTGCCACTGCCCATTCCACATTTTTTTCGGCAGCTTGATAGGAATAGACGGAGCTTTTTGAAGTAAATTGTTTCACGAGGGTTTCTGCCTGTTCACCTCGGGTAATATTGGTTATTCTCACGGGGACGTTGACATATGTTTGTGTTTTGGTACAGTATTTGGCGGCAATGCCCCATACATTGCATTCCAGCGGAGTGTTGACGGAAGCAGAGGAAGTAGTGATTTTCTCTTTTTTGTTTGCAGAATTTTGTGCAGCGGAGGAACTTTTGGCGGAAGTATCCGACTCGGTAAGGCTGACGGAGTCAGGCGAGGCTTGACTGCTGCACGCAGATAATGTCATGATAGCGGCTGCCATCATCCATAATATCCCGATTTTTTTCATTTCGACAATTTCTCCTATGGGTAAAAAAATGGATCTTTGTTCCGTTATTGATAGGAATGGTTGACTTGACAAAAGTTTTTGTCAGCAATTTCCCCGATACGCTGCCGTATCGGGGAAAGGGAGAGTTATTCGTTTTTGCCGCAGCATTTTTTATATTTTTTACCGCTTCCGCACGGACACAAGTCATTGCGTCCTACCTTGATTTTTTTAACGGTACGGTTAACGGGAGTTTCCTCGCCGTCAAGATTAGTAGACATCGGCTGAGCGACCTGTTCTCTTTGGATAAACTGTCCGGCTGCTTTCTGAATATCTTCTTCGGAATATTCCTTTTTGCTTTCAGGCACATTAGTGACATCTGCGGCGACAAGGGTTTCTTCCTCGTTTTCTAAGATACTGTCCTCAGAGGCAATATCTTCCTCCTTGGCAGCGTCAAAGTTGACTTGAACCATTACTTCTTCTTCTGCTTCGGGCTGATTTAATGCTCGGATGGCGGCAAGTGCAGCTGCTTTGGCACGGCCGCTGACAGAAGAACGTTTTGCAGCCAGTTCACGCATTTCTTCCTGCTGTTTGAGTCGTTCGCTGACACGTTTCGGAATGACCATCAGCATTTTGACGGTATCTTCCCGAATACATTTGATCATATCGTCAAACATATCGAAACCTTCGATACGGTATTCTACAACCGGGTCATGCTGACCATAAGAACGCAGACGGATACCTTTTTTCAGCTCATCCATAGCGTCGATATGTTCCATCCAGTAGTTATCAACGTTTTTGAGCAGATATACACGCTCCAGTTCACGCATTGTTTCTTCGGGAATCAGTTTTTCGTTGTTTTCGTATTCAGCGGTTGCTTTTTCGGTCAGTTCATTGATCAAGAATTCTTTTTCAAGATTATCAAGTTCTTCGACCTCGTATTTGAGTGTCGTTTCGTCATCCGCAGGAATGAGCCAGCCTTTGAAGGCTTCACGGAGTCCCTCCAGGTTCCAGTTATCCTTGTCCTCGTGGGGAAGGTACTCGGTTACGATAGAAGCGACAGTGTCGCCGATCATTTTGATAATGGTTTCACGCAGATTTTCGCCGTCCAGCACCTGATCACGCTGTGAATAGATGATCTCACGCTGGCGGTTCATAACATCGTCGAAGTCAAGCACACTTTTACGGATGTTAAAGTTTCTTGCTTCAACCTTTGCCTGAGCGCTTTCGATCGTCTTGGAAAGAAGCTTGCTTTCCAGCGGGGTATCCTCTTCGCCGGGCATTCTGTCCATAATAGCGGCAATTCTGTCACCGGCAAACAGACGCAGAAGATTATCTTCCGCTGACAGGTAGAAACGGCTGGCACCGGGATCGCCCTGACGGCCGGCACGGCCACGCAGCTGGTTGTCAATTCGTCTGGATTCGTGACGTTCGGTACCCATAATGAAGAGTCCGCCTGCTTCACGAACCTTTTCTGCTTCTGCCTCGGTTTCTGCCTTATATTTTTCAAGCAGTTCACGGAAGGTTTCCCGTGCATTAAGGATCTCCCGATCGGTTGTTTCGGCATAGCCGGTAGCTTCTTCGATCAGTTCTTCGGAGAAGTCCATACGACGCATTTCTGCTTTAGCCAGAAATTCGTCATTGCCGCCGAGCTTAATATCGGTACCACGGCCTGCCATATTGGTGGCGATAGTAACGGCACCCAGTTTACCTGCCTGTGCCACGATTTCAGCTTCTTTTGCGTGAAGCTTTGCATTGAGCACATTGTGTTTGATGCCTTTCTTTTTGAGCAGTTGGCTCAGTTCTTCGGATTTATCAATGGAAACCGTACCAACCAGAACGGGCTGTCCGTTTTGGTTAGCGTCCATAATATCTTCGATCATTGCTTCAAACTTGCCCTTTTCGGTTTTGAAGATAACATCCGGAAAGTCAATTCTCTGAATGGGCTTGTTTGTCGGAATTTCTATGACATCGAGTTTATATATCTGTGAAAACTCAGTTTCTTCGGTCATAGCCGTACCGGTCATACCGGAGAGTTTTCTGTAAAGACGGAAGAAGTTCTGGAAAGTGATCGTGGCGAGCGTTTTGCTTTCACGCTGGACATCAACGCCTTCCTTTGCTTCGATTGCCTGATGAAGACCTTCGTTGTAGCGTCTGCCGTACATCAGACGACCTGTAAATTCGTCAACGATAATGATTTCACCTTTTTCGTTGACAACGTATTCAATATCTCTTCTCATTACACCACGAGCCTTGAGCGCCTGATTGATATGATGTGAAAG
Source organism: uncultured Ruminococcus sp. (assembly GCA_902802985.1). Taxonomy (GTDB): domain Bacteria; phylum Bacillota; class Clostridia; order Oscillospirales; family Acutalibacteraceae; genus UBA1213. The sequence continues at coordinate 41,931 of CADCOE010000064.1, read as the reverse complement.
AGTGATATTTTCGGGATCGGTGAGGTTTTCTACGTTGAAGTGAGTTTCCGCTTTTTTGACGCCGGCAGGGGTCAGGGTAGCTGTTTTTGCCTTTTCATCGACGATGTAGTCAATACCTTCTTCTACATACTCATCATCGTTGTCGATCTTGGTATCGGTTTCGGTAATTCTCTTGCATTTCAGTGTCTTGGCAAATTCGTCAGCTTTGACATAGAGATCGGTGGATTTATCGCCCTGACCTGAAATGATCAAAGGTGTTCTGGCTTCATCAATCAAAATGGAGTCAACCTCATCGACGATAGCAAAGCAGTGACCTCTCTGAACTTTGTTTTCTTTGTAAACTACCATATTATCACGCAGGTAGTCAAATCCGAGTTCGTTATTGGTGGCATATGTAATATCGGCATTATAAGCCTGTTTGCGTTCTTCGTTGGTAGAGTCGTGCTGAAGTATGCCGACAGTCAGACCAAGAAAACGGTAAACTTTACCCATCCATTCTGCGTCACGCTTGGCAAGGTATTCGTTGACGGTAACAACGTGTACGCCGTCGCCGGCAAGAGCGTTCAGATAGGCGGGAAGGGTTGCCACGAGGGTTTTACCTTCACCGGTTTTCATTTCACTGATGCGGCCTCTGTGAAGAATAATGCCGCCGATGATCTGTACCTTGAAGTGTTTCATTCCGAGTACACGCCACGATGCCTCACGGCATACAGCGAAAGCTTCGGGAAGAATTTCGTCAAGCACCTTATCTTTTTCTTTGATGCTCATATCGCTGGTAAACATTTCTTTAAAGCGAACGGTTTCCGCACGAAGATCTCCATCGGAAAAGTCCTTATATTTACTTTCCAGTTCCAGTACCTTATTCACTAAGGGGTTTATTTTTTTCAGCTCGTGTCTGCTGTTGCTTCCATTAAACCAAGATTTCAGTCCCATTGGTATTCACCTCATATTTTATATCGTAAAAGTATTTTTTATTATAACATATTTTTCATCATTTTACAGTACTTTCGTAAAAAAACTTTAACTTTGTACAAATTGTTATCTTATGGGGAGGTTAAGGTTCCCCGGTCTCGTCGTCTATGCCGTCGCTGTCGATCAATTCTATTTGCGGTTCGGCACTTCCGACCTGATTTTTGTCAAAACCTGTAATGATACAGGTATAGGACGTTTTATCCTTTTCCTTGGGCTGTTCGGCATAAAGAACAATATTCAGCTTGCCGTCAACGATCCTTGCGATGCCTGTATCGACTTCAGAGCCTGTCTTGTGTTGGGTAAGAATGATGACCAGACAGTAATGGTTCATATAGCTTTCATCAAATGTTCGGGCAAGTTCACCGAAGGTGTTTCCGGTATCCACTTTGTCCAGTGCATAAGCGGCAGCATTTGTTTTGTAGAAATCTTCGAGAGCGGCTTTGTCGGTGATTTTAAAGCACTTGACTGATGACAGGTCGGTTTTTTGCGCCGTGATTTCTTTGTCGGAAAGATCGACAAAGTCGGTGCTGTAGGAAAGATAGTCATTGCCTGTATCGGAAACCGTCACTTCTTCGGACGGTTCTGGTGCAGAGGAGGAAGATGCTGCATCAGAAGAATGACTGCCTGACTGTGAAGACACGGGCGAAGATGGTTCGGAAACAGATACTGTGCTGTTGTCCGAAGAGGAAGAAGCGGTATCGGAGGGTTCCGCTGTTTCGCTTTGTAAAGAGATTTCCTGTTCTTCTTCCTCAGCGGAAGGTTCTTCGGATGAGGTATCGGCAGTGTCGGATACGGAAGAGCCTGTCGGTTCGGCGGCACCGGAAGGCGGTGTGACTTTGGCACTGCATCCTGTGATGGCGAGTGCCAGAACAGAGCCCATCAAAATGACAGATAGTTTCTTCTTCAATTTACGTTGCTCCTTTTTTATTGATTTAGTGGGATAAAAATATTTTTCTTCAGGCTTTTGAGCAGCCTGCAGGATTTGATATGATTGCTTCCGCAAAGTAAGCATACCGATGACGCTGAATGATCGACAATGGCAACTTGACTGTTGGACAGTCTTCTTCTGACAGAACGGCGGCGGCGTTCTATTTCGGGAGCCGTCATTTCGACGATGGCGGCGATATTTTCGTTCAGATTGCCGTGTTCCAGTCCGTCAACGATTTTTTGAGAAATGATTTCCGGCGAGATATACTCATCTATATCGGCTGATGTGACATAGTGCTTGTGGCAGTCGGAACAATAGCTTGCGTGGATGACCTCTGTAAAGCGTCCGAAATGTTTCCGGATAAAGTCAATATCGACCGTATGCCGGTGAAGAATAAATAGGGCAAGCTGAACAGCCATCGCTTTTAGTGCTTCAAAAAGCTGACGTATCCACATAAGCTGCTGCTCCGAATGAAAATCGGCGGCATCAAAGGACAATCCGGACATACTGCCGCCGGGAGAAAAGGCAAAAGCTAATCCGTCTACCGCATTATTTTTTGTATAGTCGGCTAATAGTTGACCGATGATATTAGCATAGCGGTCTTTGCCGCACTGTTGAAGAAGAAACTGCATTCCGTGCAGTGTGTTAGCGTAATAGTCCATTGTCTTTATTCCTTTCAGGTCAATATAACATTTATTATATATGAAAAACGATATTTTAACAATGGATTTTGTTAAAATTTTTCAAAAACAGTGCGGTAATCTCGTTGACAAAACCAAAAGGATAACATATACTTAAAATGTATAAGAATAGACTGATGCGAAAGCATTGATTATCATTAAAATTGATGAGGATAAGACAATGAGATGTAAAAAATGTAATTCGGAACTGCCTGAAAACAGTAAATTTTGCTTTATCTGCGGTGCCAGGGTAGAACCGGAAAAAGCAGACCAACAAAAAAAAGAAATTTCCGACAGACATTATTCACTGGAAGAGATCGCTGCCGAGCAAAACGAAAGTGCCAATAATATGGGAGTGGGAGCTGATACACCCGACGATGATCCGAGTACGTATCTGCCGCCCATCGGTTCCAAAGAGCATACAGAAATCCCTATGGGAGAGATCACTCCCAATGAAGATGACGGTCCGCTGCCGCCGATCGAAGCGGACGACCCGTTGGAACTGGCACAGGAGGAAAGCGAGCAGGAAGAAGAACCTGAGGATGAAGGGGATGCCCTGCCGCCGATTGGCACCAGCGACAGTATGCATATGGATACCGATGTGCCGTCCAGTGCGTCTGACAATCCCGCCTCGGCTCCTATTGGTACCATAATGTACAACAGCGTAGGAGCGGCGGTTCCGTCTATGGGGCAAAAACAGCTCAAAATTTCACTGAGATGACCCCGTCAGCCATAATGTGCCTAAGGGCGTTTCAAGTAAGAGTAAGGAAGGCAGGAATGATTGAATGACAGTGATCGATTTACGAAATATATTTCGTGACAGAAATATCGAACTGATTGATGTGACTCCGTCATATGTGTATTATGCGGAAGAAAAAAATGATAACGGACGCAATGACTTGTTTTTGCTGGAATATGATCGTTCTACCCGTAAGGAAAGACTGATCACTAACTATTCACTGGAAGACCCGACGTTTGTGGAACATCTTTTTTCGTTTGAAAAGACGATCGTTCTGGTGCTGGAAAACGGTTTTAACAGCCTTTGGGTGATAGAAATTGATAAAAAGGACGGCACCGAACTGAACAGACGCAAGGTGGTATGTACGGGAGCGTTCAAAAGCTGCGTGGCTCTTGACAGTGAGCATCTTTTGATTTATATGGCGGCAGATGAAGAAAATTATGCCGTGTTTGAAAAATATAAGGAAGTGACGGGCTGCGATTGTTTTTGCTATCTTTACAACCTCAGAAACAATCGCAAGCATTTTGTGCGGGCTTCTCTCATTGCCAGACTCGGTGTGGAGGGAATGAGGGTGATGGATGTTCGGGGACAAAAATATGTTGTCCTGCTTGACCCGTTTGCTGATGAGGATATTAAGGAACATTATTACCGTGAACAAAGATGGATCAATGCCGATATACGGGATAATCTGTGGCTTTGTCTGCTGAGCGATCTTACTTCCGAACTGGAATCGGGAGCAGAGGAAATTACCCTGAAGAGCATTGCCAGTGCCGACATCAAGGCGTTGGTGCGTTATATGGGTACAGGCGGTGAAAAAATTTATTTCAGAGCCAAAGAGTTCCGCAACGGTACCGAGAAAATATGCAGTTACAATGCTTTTATCAATACGCTCGATGTGGAAGCGGATATTACGGGACCGGCTTCGGAAAATACGTTGTTTATTATTGATGAAAAGCCTTTCAAAACTTTTATGGTGACGGAGAGGGACGGCAAGTGTCGGGTACAGGGCATTGTCAACAGCGACGCCAAACTGACATATGACAGCAGTTTGGGAAAGTTCCTGATCTGTATTGACAACCGATATGTCGTTACCGAAAAGGAAGAATTCGATAAGGACAGCGGAGAAACACATCTTTGTTATTATATTTATGACTCCGAGCAGAAAAAATACGAGTGCTACGAATGTCATTGCCTCATCAAGGGCGGTACACTGGTGCTGTACTAAGGCGTAAGTGACGGTGAAGCCAATGGATGTGGTACTATTCATTATCGGCATAGCAGCAATCATTATGCTCGGGGTGCTGATCTTTCTTCTCAAAACGGGAAGGAGTGGTCATAATGACGCTAAAGCGGTTAGAATGACTGCCAAAAATATGGAAAAGCTTTTGATGGAAATGGAAGTTCTCAAATCTCGTCTGGATACCATTCGCAGCGAAACCGGAGAATCGGGCAGCCGACAGCGTCAGGAGCTTGCTTCCAGTATTAATGCGTATTCCAAATCTGTCAGTGATCGTATCGACAGCAGCCAGTATCGTTTAAGTAAAACACTCAATGACTCCGTCAGCAGACAACTGTCTGATATGAGCGAGGCGATGGAAAAACAACTGAAGGGAATGAGTCGGAATACTGCGCAGCAATTATCCGATATGAACCGTAATCTTCAGCAGCAAATGACGGGAATGAGCGACAACAGTAAGCAGCAGCTGTCCGATATGAACCGTAACCTTCAGCAGCAAATGACGGGGATGAGCGACAACAGCAAGCAGCAGCTTTCTGATATGAACCGCAACATTAATCAACAGCTGGCAAGTATGAATACAACGACCAAACAACAGCTGTCCGATATGAGTGAAAATATTTCTGACCGTATGAAGCAGCTGGAAACACGCTTTTCTTCGCTGGAGGTATCGACAGAAAATAAACTGAAAAATATTCGGGATACCGTAGACACTCAGCTGCGGGAAATACGCAGTGATAATACCGTGCAGCTCGAAAAAATCAGGGGGACAGTGGACGAAAAGCTACAGGAAACGCTTACCGACAAAATGAATGAGTCATTTCGGCTTGTCAGTGAGCGGCTGGAACAGGTTTACAAGAGTCTGGGCGAAATGCAGACGGTGGCACAGGGAGTCGGTGACCTTAAAAAGGTGCTGTCAAATGTTAAAACCAGAGGGATTCTGGGAGAGATCCAGCTTGGAGCCATACTGCGGGATATTCTTGCTCCCGAACAGTATGAAGAAAATGTTGCCACCGTACCCAACAGCAGCAACCGGGTGGAGTTTGCGGTTCGTCTGCCGGGAGCAGAGGACGGAAAAGTCGTCTATCTGCCCATTGACTCTAAATTTAACGGAGATAAATTTTCTCAGCTTCAGAGTGCTTACGATACGGGCAGCAAGGAATTGATTGCGGCAGCTAAAAAAGAACTTTATGCGGCTGTCAAAAAATGTGCCAAGGACATCAGTGACAAGTATCTCTATCCTCCGTATACCACCCAGTTCGGTATTATGTTTTTGCCCTTTGAAGGTCTGTATGCTGAGGTGGCAGGCAGTGGATTGATAGAAGTCCTTCAGCGTGACTATCACGTTAATGTGGCAGGCCCTTCCACAATGGCGGCAATGCTTAATTCGCTGCGAATGGGCTTTCAGACGCTCGCTATCCAGAAACGCAGCGGAGAAGTATGGGAAATACTTGGGGCTGTCAAAACGGAGTTTGGCAAGTTTGAGGATGCCCTTGTCAAAACACAGGATAAAATCAAAAGAGCGGAAGAGGACCTCGATAAACTGGTCGGCGTACGAACACGTCAGATCAACAAAAAACTCAGCCGTGTCGAAAAACTGGAGCTTGCCGATACGAAACGCATCCTTGATGAATGATCCTGGCGCTATGACAGCTCCGTTTCTTTTACTAAATTGATTTGCGCTAAAATTCAAAAAAACATCTTGCATATTGTAACGATGTGTGGTAAAATATACTAAGGTAATATGATGTTGACTAAAAGAGTGGGGCGACCCGCTCTTTTATCGTTAATGGGGACTAATCCCTTACGGCAGAAGTCCCTCGTACCAAAATCATAAAATAACTTTGAATGGGAATGGAGATTTTATATGGCTGAAAAGAAACGTATCAATACGGTCGATGCCGTAACAAAACTGGCACAGCCGATTGTGGAGGGTCTGGGACTGTCTTTATGGGATGTGCGTTTTGTCAAGGAAGGAGCGTCGTGGTATCTCAGGATATTGATTGACAAACCTGACGGCGTCACGATTGAGGACTGCGAAAACGTGACAAGAGCATTGGATCAGCCGCTGGATGATCTTGATCCCATAGACGGCAGCTATTGTCTTGAGGTTTCATCACCCGGCATAGAGCGTGAACTCGTTAAGGAGGAGCATTTTGATGCATTTCTGGGTGCTCCTGTGATGATCAGGCTCATACGTCCCGATGACAGCGGCGAGCGTGAGTACAAAGGAACACTTACCGCTCACGATAAAGAAACTGTCAGCGTTAGTCTTGAAAATGGAGAACAAAAGGATATTAAGAAAAAGGATACAGTATATATTAAACTGGATGACTTTAACATTTGATAAACGGAGGATAAACCAATGAGAAGGAAATCTGAGAAACAACAGCCCGATAACAGAAATACAGAGCTTTTTGAGGCTTTGTCGCTGATCGAAAAGGAAAGAGGGATCCCTGTTGATTTTATGCTGACACAAATTCAGAAGGCAATCGTTACTGCCTGCAAGAATACTTACGGCGGCAATGAAGATGTACTGATCAAAATGGAACCCGATACGGGTATTTTTGAAGTGTATCTCAATAAGGAGGTTGTGGAGGAGGTATTCGACAGCAACCGTGAAATTCATATTGATGATGCCAGAAAAATCAATGCCGCAGCTCGTTTAGAGGACAGAGTGGGCATCAAGCTTGACCCCAAGGACTTCGGCAGAATTGCTGTGCAGACAGCAAGAAATATTATCCGTCAGGGTATTCGTGACGGCGAAAAGGGACAGGCTCTTGCAGAGTATCAGAGCAAGCTGCAGGAAATCGTTACAGCACAGGTGGAACAGGTCGATGCCAAAACAGGTAACGCTACTCTCCGATTGGGCAAAGCAATCGCTATCCTTCCCAAAAATGAGCAGGTCAACGGTGAAGTGATCAAGGAGGGTGACTCCATCAAGGTTTATGTGGTGGGCGTGAAATCCAACGAAAAAGGTCCCAAAGCGATCATTTCCAGAACACATCCCGACCTTGTGAAAAGATTGTTTGAGTCGGAGGTGCCGGAAATTTTTGACGGCGTAGTAGAAATCAAGTCTATTTCAAGAGAGGCCGGCTCCAGAACCAAGCTTGCTGTATACAGCCGTGATGAAAACGTTGACGCAGTGGGCGCCTGCATCGGCCCCAGAGGACAGAGAGTCGGTACCATTGTGGAAGAATTGAACGGAGAAAAAATAGATATTGTAGAATACAGTGAAGATCCGGTTCAGTTTATTACAGCGGCACTTTCTCCGGCAGAGGTGCTTAAAGTGGAAATCGATCCTACCGCCGAGAAAGTATGCAAGGCAACCGTTCCCGACAGCCAGCTTTCATTGGCAATCGGCAATAAGGGACAAAATGTTCGTCTTGCCGCTAAATTGACCGGATGGAAGATAGATATTCGTCCCGAAAGCGGGTTCTTTGGAGAAGATGAAAAGGAAGAAGAAGAAGAGGAAGCTCCTGCTTATATCGGTGACGGTTTGGATGACGAACAGGAACCGGAGCTGATCACAGAGGAAACCGTTGCTGATGCGGCGGCAGAAACAGAGGAAACTGTTGAAGCAGAGGCGCCTGTTGTGGATGAACAGGAATAACCTGTACACATAAACTGTGAGGGCTGACCATAAAAATATCAAGGGAAGGAGCCATATCATGCGCCCTAAAAAAGTACCGATGAGAAAATGTACGGGCTGTGCGGAAATGAAGGAAAAAAGAGAGCTTGTGAGAGTGGTCAAGGCACCCGATGTTACCGATGAAAACGGCAGTGTCATTCAAAAAGGAGAAATATCCGTTGACCTTACCGGTAAAAAGCCCGGAAGGGGTGCTTATGTATGCAATAATCCCGACTGTCTCAAAGCAGCCCGAAAAGCAAGAAGATTTGAGCGGGCGTTTTCCTGCAAAATTCCCGATGAAGTATATGAGAGGCTGGAGCAGGAGCTTCGGCCATAACAGAAACCAACTGCCGGTGTGGGGGTGCAAAGGAGTATGATCCGGAGCGCTGCTGCACCGGAAAGATCAATGACAGCGTCTGAGAAAGGGTGATTGGAAAAATGAATGATAAGCTGTTATCGTTTCTTGGCATTGCAAGGCGGGCAGGTAGATTATCTCTCGGCTGCGATGCGGCAACAGAGGCGATGCAGGGCGGTAAATCGAAGCTGCTGCTGCTGGCAAGCGATTTGTCGGAGCGTACTGCCAGAAATATGAAACATACCGCAGAACAAACCCGTACTCAGACCATCGTTTTGGACAGAACGATGGAACAGTTAGGAGGTTCCGTCGGTAAAATGACTGGGATCATATCTGTTAACGATGAGGGATTTGCAAAGAAGCTTGTAACGCTTTGTACCGAATAAGACAGGAGGAAGGTATTGTATGATAAAGATAAGATTGAGTGAGGTTGCCAAAAACCTGAATGTATCCAACAAGGACATCGCCGAGGTGCTTAAACAGCATCTGAACGTTACCAAAAAGCCTGCCGGAATACTTAACGAAGATGAACTGAACATAATTTTTGAGCATTTTACACAGGCAAACAGTGTACCTGATTTTAACGAATACTTTGCGTCAGCCAATGCTGCCGATGAAGCTGTTCCATCTGAAAAATCAGATAAACCTAATAAACCCGATAGGCAGGAAAAAACTGCCAGAGCAGAAAATGCACATCCTAAAAAATCGGAGGCAAAAAGAACCGAGGAAAAACAGCCTCGCAGCAGCAAAAAACCACAGCCCAAACAAACCGATAACAAACAGCCTGCTAAAAAAGCGCAGTCTGCCGCTAAGTCTAAAAATGACAATAATGTGGTGGTACAGCAGGAACAGACCATCGGTGAAAGCAGAAACAGAGTGATCAATACTCGTCAGTCACACGTTGATATTGAACGTTACAATGAAAAGTATGACCGCCTTGCCAATGAAAAAATCCGTACCGACAATACGGTTCAAAAACAGAAAATTAACCAGCGTTCACAGCAAAGAGGAAAGCCCAGAAATTCACGCAAGGAAACAGAACAGGAAAGACTTCGCCGTATTGAAAAAGACAGAAAGGCAAAACCGATTACTGTTCAAATTCCCGATGAAATCACCGTAGGCGAGCTGGCGCTCCGACTCAAGGCAACGGCTGCTGAGGTCATCAAAAAGCTGATGCTGCTGGGTGTGATGGCAACGGTGAATGATACCATTGATTTTGATACCGCTTCTCTTGCGGCAATGGAGTTCCACGCAAAAGTAGAAAAAGAAGTCATTGAAACGATTGAAGAAAAAATTATTGACGACAGTGATGACGATGACGAAAATCTCGTTTCCAGAGCGCCTGTTGTGGTAGTAATGGGTCATGTTGACCATGGTAAAACTTCATTGCTCGATGCGGTTCGTCACGCTCACGTTACCTCTACCGAAGCGGGCGGTATTACACAGCATATCGGTGCGTATCGTGTTAAAATCAACGACAATGAAATCACTTTTCTGGATACCCCCGGTCACGAAGCATTTACAACGATGCGTGCCAGAGGAGCACAGGTTACTGATATTGCCATTCTTGTCGTGGCTGCGGATGATGGTATTATGCCGCAGACGATCGAAGCGATCAACCACGCAAAAGCAGCAGGTGTTTCTATTATTGTTGCTGTTAACAAGATGGATAAGCCCGGCGCTGATATTGAAAACGTGAAGCAGCAGCTGACTGAATATGAGATCGTACCTGAAGAATGGGGCGGCGATACCCCTGTTATGCCGGTATCGGCACATACCAAAGAGGGTATTGACGAACTTTTGGAAATGGTGCTGCTGGTGGCTGATATGAAGGAACTGAAAGCCAATCCCGACAGAGCCGCTAAGGGTACTGTGATCGAAGCAAGACTGGATAAGGGCAGAGGCCCTATCGCAACGGTTCTTGTACAGAACGGTACACTCAAGGTGGGCGATATTATTGTGGCAGGTACCAGTGTAGGCCGTGTACGTGCTATGTCAAACGATAAGGGCGCCAAGGTAAAAACAGCAGGTCCTTCTGTACCGGTAGAAATTACCGGACTTGACAGTGTTCCGTCGGGCGGCGATATTTTCAATGCCGTATCTGATGAACGTCTGGCAAGAGAGCTGGTTGAACAGAGAAGAACACAGGAAAAAGAAGAACGCTTTAATTCCAGAACAAAGGTTACTTTGGATAATCTGTTCGATCAGATGCGTCTGGAAGATATGAAGGAACTCAAAATTATCGTTAAGGCTGATGTACAGGGTTCGGTAGAAGCAGTCAAGCAGGCCCTCGAAAAGCTGACTAACGAAGAAATCAGAGTGAATGTGATCCATAGCGGTGTAGGCGCCGTCAGAGAGTCTGACGTGATGCTGGCAGCCGCATCCAATGCGATTATCGTAGGATTTAACGTTCGTCCTGACCCTGTTGCCGAGGAAAACGCTAAGCGTGACGGTGTTGATCTCAGACTGTACAGAATTATTTATGATTGCATTGAGGAAATCGAGTCCGCTATGAAGGGTATGTTGGCGCCAAAGTTCAAGGAAACACAGCTTGGACGAGTAGAAGTGCGTCAGACTTACAAAATCACCAATGTCGGTCTGGTATCAGGTTCCTATGTGCTGACCGGTAAGGTCGTAAGAGGGGCACAGGTGAGAGTCGTACGTGACGGTATTATCATTGCCGATGATAATATTGCCTCTCTCCAGCGTTTCAAAGACTCTGTCAAAGAGGTGGCACAGGGCTTTGAGTGCGGTATTACACTGGAAAAGTTCAGCGACATCAAGGAAGGCGACATCTTCGAGATCTATCAGATGGAGCAGGTGCAGGAATAAAATTTGATCATTCCCATTCATTGAAAGCCGGCGGCGGAACAGCTGCCGGCTTTCTGTGTCTTTCTGTTGATTGTTTGCTTATTTTTCACCTGCGTTTCACGCAAAAAAGCCCTGACAGCAAGTCTGTTCAGACCTGTGCAGGGCTTTTTTATTTTGCTTTGGGTGGGATTAGTGAACGTCGATTGGCGTTAGTCCATTGCTTGTGAATGATCAACGCCCTTGACAGAACGGTAGTTTTTGGACAGCCATTCATTAATATGGGTAGCAAAGTAGTAGTTGGCAGCCAGACCAAGATCGGGGTCTTGATTGAGATAAGAATAAAGATAGTAAGTAAAGGTTTTTTCGTTCGATACCCCAAAGGCTTCTTCGGTGTTGAGCAGCTGATAATAATTTTGAGAGGTATAGGTCAGCTGAAAGGAAGCCCCTAATTCGTGGACGACCTGACTGTCGGTATAAACCGCAGGAAGATTTTCTGCTGAAAACTGCTGAAAACTGCTGGACTCTTTATTGCTTTCAAAAAGATCTTTGGTATAGTGACGGCTCAGTTCGTTCCATACAGGGGCATAGTTGATCCTTTCTATGGTGCCTTTGTTCAGAAAATAATAAAATGTATTTTCAATAGAGTTGGAAATAGTCCAGGTGTTGCCCATTGTTTGATTGATATTGTACTTGTTGACGTGGGCATTAAAAGCGTCGGCAAGCACCTGCGGCAGATCGTGAGCGGTGTTTTTGATGTTCATATCCTCCAAAATGGAACATACACTGTCGGTCGTCCGCATATCATAGGCGATCCTATCATCTTCACTGGGATTATCGCCGTAATCCATATTGACTTCTTCCATAAAAAGCTTTCGTTCACTATTATAGCGTCTGTTCAGCTCGTCTATCATCGTGTCGGTATAGCCCAGCGAAAAATACCGGTCTACACAGATCAGCTTTGCCAACTGAGAGGAACCGAGCGTTTTATAATGATATACCTGCAGCCAGCTTTGTGCGTCCGCTTTGACCTTTTTCTTTAAATCGCTGTCAACTGTGATACCGTTTTTATCCATCAGATACATACAGCCTGCCGTGCCATAAAAGTAGTTCAAATCATCCGGATCGGCTTGTGGGACGATGGTGCCTCCTTCACACGTAGCCGCCGTAAAAATGACGGTAAAAAACAGTACCAAACAGGAAATGACGGATAGAATGGTTATGGATAATTTGTTTGCCATCATCGATACTCCTTCTCGTTAAAAATATCCTTTTGCTCAATTATAACAATTTATTCCTTGCTTCGTCAACCGTCAACGCAAAACATTGCAAAACATGATACGATTGTTGGTAAAAATGTCATAAGCCTGTATAAGAAAATTGAAAATGGTATATGAATTTTTTGGAAAATATGATATGATAAGGGTATACTATAATGAAAGGCAGTGGTCCTTATGAAACGATTAGATGACGGTACGGGCAGAGGCTTCAGCTATTCCGATGATGTTTCTGCTCTTGAAGAATATTACGAAAAACAATACAAAATGATCAAAGCAGGCAATACCGATCTTGCCACACTGGAACTGGTGATGCTTGGAAATACATTGGATTTTATTCACTTTGCCCGCCAATCATTTGGTATTGTACTTGACGGAAGCGAAAAATCCGTTGCAGTGTTCGATGAAGTGCTGGATGCCCTCAGCAGGGGCATTGTACAGGAAAATTTGTTTTCACACGATGGCAGCGATATTGCAGGCAATGCAGCAGCTTATCTCGGCTTTGTTGTGATCGCCAACGTTGGCGGCGAATGGGAGGACACTGAAAACGGAACAGCCGTAAGCGTTAACGGAAGAACTGCCTATATCAGCGAATTTGTGGCAAGGAGGTTGATGAGCGGTTCAAAGCTTAATGCGGAGGATTACTACAAATCCATTAAGATTGTAAAAGAATAACGGAGGATTAGAATATGGCAAATCACAGAGCCGACAGAATGTCGGAGGATATTCAGAGAGAAATTGCAGCGTTGTTGAGAGAAATGAAAGACCCTCGGCTGCACAACGGGATCATCAGCGTAGTACGCTGTGATATGACACACGATCTGTCTTACTGCAAGGTATATATCAGCTCTATGAACGGACTGGATACCGCAAAACAGGCGGTGAAGGCATTAAAAAATGCACAGGGCTTTCTTCGTCACGAATTGGGAGTCAGATTGAAATTGCGTTATGCGCCTGTCCTTGCTTTTGAAGCGACCGATTCTATTGAATACAGTGCGAATATTTCCCGAATTTTAAATGATATTGAAAAGCGTACCCCTCCCTCGGCAACATTGCAGGAAGGAAACGATGACGCTCAGTTAGTACCCGACCGTGAGGATAATGAAAATGAAAACGCTGACACGGAATGAGATAGCCGCACGGCTTCTTGAAAATGATCGTATTTTTGTTTTAATGCATAAATCTCCCGACGGCGATGCCATCGGCTGTGCTTACGGACTTTGCATCGCACTGCAAAGGCTCGGTAAATGTGCAATGCCTGTATGTTCGGATGATATTCCCCCAAAATACGAATATATTACCTCAAAGCTCTCGGTGCAGAGCTTTGAGCCGTCGTATATCGTATCCGTCGATTTGGCAGCCACTCAATTATTGGGCGACAAGCTGGAACAATATGCTGATAAAATTGATTTGTGTATCGATCACCACGGCTCCAATACAGGCTATGCCAAAGAAGGATATGTTGATGCTGCCAGCGGTGCCTGTACACAAATCATTGCCCCTGTCATTGAGCTGATGGGAATTAAAATTGATAAGGATATTGCCAATGCGATATTTACAGGAATTACCACCGATACAGGCTGCTTTAAATATTCCAATGCCTCGGCGGTCAGCTACCGTATGGCGGCGGATATGATAGACAAGGGAGCAGACAGTACATATATCAACCGGCTGATGTTTGATACAAAATCCCGACAGCGTCTTGACATCGAACGGATGGCACTGGAGTCAATGGAATTTTTTGCGGATGACAAAATAGCCGTCGTCGCTATTACCAACGAGATGATGGAACGTTCAGGAGCAGAAGACGGTGATACGGACGGAATCGCCGGTATTCCCCGTCAGATAGAGGGCGTTCAAATCGGACTGACTCTGAAAGAAAAAGAGAACGGCGGCTTTAAAGTTTCCGCCAGAAGTACAGGCGATGTTAATGTATCTGATATTTGTGCGGTATTCGGCGGTGGAGGACATCGTGCGGCAGCGGGCTGCTTTATTCACGGCAGTCTGGAAGAAGTAAAACAAAAAATTGTTAACGAAGCAGTAAAGGCGGTCACGGAATAATGCAGAGCGGAATACTGATTATTGATAAGCCTGCGGATTTTACCTCATTTGATGTAGTTGCCGTTGTGAGGAAATGTCTGCACGAAAAAAAAACAGGTCATACAGGAACCCTTGACCCTATGGCGACAGGAGTACTGCCGATATTGCTGGGCAGTGCTACCAAAGCACAGGCACTTCTGCCCGACAGCAGTAAAGAATATGAAGCGGAATTTCGCTTGGGGATTACTACCGATACCCTCGATATTACCGGTACTGTGCTGGATACCTGTCCGTGCAGGATCCACCGGCAGCAGCTGGAGGACATCCTGCCGCATTTCAGGGGTGATATTATGCAGGTGCCGCCGATGTATTCCGCTGTTTCTAAGGATGGAGTACGTCTGTATGAATTGGCTCGCAAAGGAATTGTTACCGAACGTCAGGCTCGCCCTGTGACGGTTGACCGATTGGAACTCATTTGCTATGACGAGGAACATCAGTGTGGGAAACTCAAAATTGCCTGCTCCAAAGGAACTTATATCCGTGTTATCTGCGATGACATCGGAAAAGCATTGGGCTGCGGCTGCGTGATGACTTCGCTCAGAAGAACCAGAGCCTGCGGTTTTACTTTGGAGGATGCGATTACGATCGAACAGTTACGGCAGTTGGGTGTGCAGGGCGGAATTGAAAAATATCTCCGTCCGATTGACAGTGTCTTTGCCGAATATGGCAAAGTGAAGATCAGTGAAAATCAAACTGTGCGGTTTCAGAATGGCGGCGGTTTGCTGCTGCCCCGATTGAGAGGACTCGGCTCAAAGGAAAACGGAACATTGTACAGGGTTTACAGCGATAAAGACGTTTTTCTTGGCTTGGGCGTAGTGAATGCGGAAAAAGATGAGCTTTCTGTCAAAAAACGGTTTTGAGATACCGAGCCAATAGGCAATAAGTTGATGGGAATGATAAAATGGAAATAGTGGAGAATTTGATACGATCAAAAGAACCTACCTCGACAGCCCTTGGTTTTTTTGACGGAGTACACAGCGGTCACGTGTCGGTCATCAGGGAGGCAGTGAGCTATGCCCAACAAAATGGTTTATTGCCGGCGGTGTTTA
Organism: uncultured Ruminococcus sp.; assembly: GCA_902802985.1. Taxonomy (GTDB): domain Bacteria; phylum Bacillota; class Clostridia; order Oscillospirales; family Acutalibacteraceae; genus UBA1213. The sequence goes on along the minus strand of CADCOE010000064.1, from coordinate 26,155 downwards.
CCACAAAACAGCTCCCCCGTTCTGTGCTCAGCGGGACAAAGGTCGGTGCGATTACTACGCTTGACGAAAAATTAGCAGCTTTCCGATCGCTGGGAGCAGAGCGTGTCTATATCATTGATTTCAGGGAAATTATGCATATGACAGCAGAGGATTTTGTCAAAGATATTTTGCTGGGTTGTTTTCACGCACGTCATGCCGTGTGCGGTTTCAATTACCATTTCGGATACGGCGGCAAGGGAAGCGGCAGTACGCTCAGCGAATTGTGCCGACAATATGATATTACTGTTACCACACAGCACCGAATTAGCTATGACGACAGTCCTGTCAGTTCTACCAGAATACGCAGTGCTGTTGCTTCGGGACATTTTCCCGACGTGAATAGAATGTTGGGCAGACGCTATGGCTTTCGGCTGCCTGTTCTGCACGGTAAAAAGCTGGGTCGCACGATCGGTATTCCTACGATCAATCAGGCGTTCCCCGATGGATTGATTTTGCCGCCGTTCGGGGCTTATGCTACGGCGGTCACGGTGGATGGAACCGTTTATTGCGGTGTCACTGACATTGGTGTGAAACCTACTGTCGGTTCGGATCGTGTTTTGATCGAAACGTGGCTGCCTCGATACAGCGGCAGAGAATTATATGGGGAAACGATTGATGTGCGGTTCCTCGATTTTATCCGACCTGAAAAAAAATTTGACGGACTGCTCTCTCTTCAGGAAGAGATCCGCAGAAACGCCCTTATGGCACAGACGATCTTTGACCGCTGTCAGCAGTGACCTTTACGGTAAAGATCCATCCGTTTTTTTCGTGTGTCGCTGCCCTGAATTTCAGAAAACAGAATAATATGATCGCAAAAGCTCCATCTTAACAGGTGGGGCTTTGATTTTGTTCGCAGAACTTGCATTAGAAAATTGAAAAAGACTATTGACAATTTGCAGTGATAATGGTAAATTATAAATAGATTAGCACTCTCGAGTACAGAGTGCTAACGGAGAGGTGGCTGAAATGGAACCGACTCAAAGAAAAATGAAAATCCTTGAAGCGGTTGTTGAATTGTATATCCGTACAGGAGAGCCCGTCGGCTCAAAAAATCTGTGCGATGTGCTTGAGTTCAATGTTTCCTCGGCAACCGTAAGAAATGATATGGCGGAGCTTGCCTCCCTCGGACTGCTGGAACAAACCCATACGTCGTCGGGACGTGTTCCTACCGAACTGGGCTACAGGGTCTATCTTGATAATCTGATGAAGATGACCCCCGTTACCAAGCAGGAACAGACGGCAATCAACGATATATTGTATGCTTGTGCGGACGTTCCCGAACATCTTCTCGAAAAGGCGGCAGAATTGTTGTCGCATCTTACGAATTGTGCCGCCATCGCTGCGTCACCCTCCGGGGAAGAAGCGGTGATCAGACGTATCAGCTTTGTACAGACAGGCAGATATACCGCTATGGCAGTGCTGATTACCTCTACCGGCAGTGTTAAAACCAAGTTGTTCCGATGTGATTTTATGATCACACCCGACCTTCTGGCGATGTTCGATAAGGTCGTCAGCGAAAAAATGACAGGGCTTCCTGTAACAGGCGTGACTCCCGCATTTATGCAGACAATGGCGGTGTCGCTTGGTGAAATGTCAATGTTGATGCCGAACGTTTTGCTCGCTATTCACGATGCGGCAAAGGAGGCGGCGTCTACCAATGTTGCCATTAAAGGGCAGTCAAACCTTTTTGTGATGCCGGAGCTGGCATCCGCAGACGGTAAAAAGGTGATGGAACTGATGGGACATTCGTCCGAACTTTCCAAGCTCCTCAAAACAGCCGGCTCAAAGGCAAGTGTCCTCATAGGCAGCGAAATACGCAATCCGGCTCTGGCAAGCCTGAGCGTTATTGTGACACACTATACGGCATCATCCGAATGTACCGGTGCGTTGGCATTGATCGGTCCTGTAAGAATGAATTATCCGAAAATTATCTCTATGTTGGAGTATGTGACGGAAATTGTGGGAACATTGCTGGGAGAGCTTCTCGACAGCAACAGCACTGTCCAATGAAAGGAGAGAGTGGTTTTGGCAAGAAAAAAATCAAACAAGTCAGAGCCAAAGGTCAATCAAACAACCGAGAGTCCCCAGAAGACTCCCGTTAATAATGAAGAGCTTGAACATTTGAAAACAGATTATGATAAGCTCAAAGCAGAAACAGAAACACAAAAAGACCAGTTTATGAGAATGGCGGCAGAATATGATAACTTCCGCAAAAGAACGGAAAAAGAAAAACTGTCAACTTATGATAATGCCGTTGCCGCAACAGTGGAAGCATTTTTGCCTGTTGTCGATAATTTTGCATTGGCGCTTTCCTCGAATGCCGAGGTATCTGAAGAGTTCCGCAAGGGGCTGGAAATGATACAGAAACAACTGGACAACGCTTTTGAAAAGCTCAATGTTGTTTCTTTTGGCGAAAGAGGAGAGGAATTCGATCCGGAGCTGCATAATGCTATCGCCAGAACAAGCGATGAAGAACTGGAAGAGGATCATATTACACTGGTTTATCAAAAAGGGTATCGCATAGGCGATAAAATTATTCGTCACGCAATGGTTCAGATTTCCGAATAATGCGCATACTCTTGTATGTAAAGCACATTCAGCGGCAGTCAGCCGATTAAAAAATATATTTCATTTTGGAGGAAAATCATTATGGCTAAAACAATTGGTATTGATCTTGGTACAACAAACTCTTGCGTTGCTGTTATTGAAGGCGGCGAACCGGTCGTCATCGCCAATGCAGAAGGAGCAAGAACAACGCCTTCTGTTGTTGCATTTGCGAAGAACGGCGAAAGACTGGTAGGTCAGGTGGCAAAGCGTCAGGCGGTTTCCAACCCTGACCACACCATTTCTTCTATTAAAAGAAAAATGGGTTCTTCCTACAAAGTTCAAATCAACAATAAAAACTATACACCGCAGGAAATTTCTGCAATGATACTCACCAAGCTGAAAAAAGATGCAGAAGCATATCTCGGTGAGCCGGTAACGCAGGCTGTCATTACCGTTCCGGCTTACTTTACCGACGCACAGCGTCAGGCAACGAAGGATGCCGGCAAAATCGCAGGATTGGATGTTAAGCGTATTATCAACGAGCCGACAGCTGCTGCTCTTTCTTATGGCGTAGACAAAGAAAATGAACAAAAAGTAATGGTATATGACCTCGGCGGCGGTACTTTCGATGTGTCTATTATTGAAATGGGCGAAGGAGTACAGGAAGTTCTTGCTACAGCCGGTAATAACCATCTCGGCGGCGATGACTTTGACCAGAAAATCATTGATTGGCTTGTACAAAGCTTTAAAAATGACCAGGGTGTTGACCTCTCCGGTGATAAGACCGCTATGCAGCGTCTGAAGGATGAGGCAGAAAAGGCAAAGATCGAACTGTCCGGCATTACAACAGCTGAAATCAATATTCCGTTTATTACAGCAGATGCCACCGGTCCGAAGCATCTGGACTATACACTCACCAGAGCAAAGTTCAACGAACTGACTGCTGATCTGGTGGAAAAGACAATGGGTCCGGTTCGTCAGGCACTTTCCGACTCGGGACTTTCTATTAATGAAATCGACAAAGTATTGATGGTGGGCGGTTCCTCCAGAATTCCGGCCGTACAGGAAGCCGTTAAAAGTCTGATCGGCAAAGATCCTTTCAAGGGCATTAACCCCGATGAATGTGTCGCTATTGGTGCGGCTATTCAGGCAGGTGTTCTTGGCGGCGATGTTCAGGGACTTCTTCTTCTTGACGTTACACCGCTGTCACTCGGTGTTGAAACACAGGGCGGTGTTATGACTAAGATTATCGAGAGAAATACTACTATCCCGACCAAGAAAAGCCAGATCTTCTCTACGGCAGCCGATAACCAGACACAGGTGGAGGTTAACGTTCTTCAGGGTGAACGTGAATTTGCAAGAGATAACAAACAGCTCGGTTTGTTCAAACTGGATGGTATTCTGCCGGCAATGCGTGGTGTACCACAGATCGAAGTTACGTTTGATATTGACGCCAATGGTATCGTTAACGTATCCGCCAAGGATCTCGGCACAGGTAAGGAACAGCATATTACGATCACCTCTAACACCAATATGAGCAAGGATGATATTGACAAGGCTATCCACGATGCGGAACAGTATGCCGCAGAGGATAAGAAGCGTCGTGAAGAGGTTGATAAGAAGAACGATGCCGAAAATCTGGTATACGCAGTAGAAAAGCTGATCAGCGAAAACGGCGAGCATATCTCCGACGAAGATAAGGACAACCTGAATGCAAAGGTAGCTGCTGTTAAGTCTGCTCTGTCTCAGAATAATATGGATATGATCCAGTCTACCAAAGATGAACTTCAGAAGGCAATGTATGCCGTATCTGAAAAGCTCTATCAGGATGCCGCAGCACAGGGTGCCGCTCAGCAGCAGGCTCCGCAGTCTAATGACAACGGTGTTTATAATGCTGACTATACCGATGTAGGCGACGACAACTGATCGGCTGCTGAATAAAACCAATGTTTCCGAATGGGGAACCTGTTTGCTGGGTTCCCCTCAATTTTCACAAACCCAATATCAGTGAAATGGTGTTATTATTTTAGTTGGGATGATATGGTAAGCATTATATAAAATTGGGGTGATGATTCTTGGCAGAAAAAAGGGACTATTATGAGGTGCTCGGAGTACAAAAGGGTGCATCGGACGATGAAATCAAAAAAGCGTTCCGTAAACAGGCAAAAAAATACCACCCCGATCTTAATCCGGGCGATAAGGAAGCAGAAGCGAAATTCAAAGAAGTGAATGAAGCTTATGAGGTTCTGTCCAATAAGGAAAAACGTCAGAGATATGACCGTTTTGGTTTTGCGGGTGTGGACCCTAACTACGGTGCAGGCTCTGCCGCTTATGGCGGAGGCAATCCGTTCGGTCAGGATATTGACATTAATGATATATTCAACAGCTTTTTCGGCGGGTTTGGCGGCAGAAACACACGCAATCAGAATGCGCCCAGACGTGGTTCTGATGTGGAAGCATCTGTCACTATTTCGTTTGAAGAAGCAGCAAAAGGATGTAAAAAGGAAGTTGTTTATCAAAATGTGGAGTCTTGCACAGAATGCGGCGGTACCGGCGCATCGAAGGGGACTCAGCTCAAAACCTGTCCTTCCTGTAACGGGACAGGTCAGGTAACTGTCCAAAAACGTACACCGTTTGGTATAGTGCAGACTTCTCAGACCTGTGACAAGTGCCGAGGCAAGGGTAAAATTATTGAAAAGCCGTGTGCCAAATGTTCAGGTGCGGGACGTATTCGTTCTTCCCGTACAGTAACAGTGACAATCCCCGCCGGCATCAGTCAGGATCAGATACTCAACATAGGCGGTCACGGCAACAGCGGCTACAATGGCGGTCCTGCGGGTGACCTTCACGTGTACATCAACGTTAAGAAACACGATATATTTGAGCGTAAGGGTGATGATGTATGGTGCGAAATTCCGCTGACGTTCTCACAGGCGGCATTGGGCTATGAAGTCACTGTCCCTACACTTGACGGTAAGGCAAAATATACAGTTCATCCCGGAACGCAGCCGGGGGATATTTTTAAGCTGAAGGGCAAGGGTATTCAGCATCTGAACTCTAAGGGCAGAGGCGATCAGTATGTTCGTGTGACGATCGAGGTTCCCAGAAATCTGACAGCTGACCAGAAAAAGGCGCTTGATGCTTTTGATGCTTTGTGCAACTCTGCCAATTATCAGAAACGCAGCAGCTTTTTTGATAAGGTCAAAAAAATATTCAAAGATTAATACGGTTGGTACCGGCAGCCGAAACAAGCGTATCGGCAAACGGACGGTACACCGTTAACAAACAGGCAAAACAGCAATGCTTTGCCTGTTTGTTTTATATTATTTGGACATACGCCCTCCCTGCCGGTGAAGTGTATGTCCTTCTATTTTTTGTTGTCATCTTGATTTACTGTGTCGAAAATGGTAATATGATAGCAAAACATATTTACTTTCTTCATATATTTAGTGAAAAATAACAAGGAGTGATACTATGATTTACTGTCCGTCCTGTGGCTCAGAACTGCTTTTTGATGCTGCTTCACAGATGATGGTATGCGGATACTGCAAAAACCGTTTTGACCCACGTATGCTCAATGACAATGTGTCGAATGATGCGCAGACTCTGCCTTACTACGACAGCTATGCTTATATCTGTCCGTCTTGCGGCGCCGAAATGGAAACCACAGATCAAAATGATGCGGTAGGATTTTGTCCCTACTGCAAAGGTTCCTCTATGATCTTTGACAAGCTGCGTCGGGATTGGAAGCCTGAGGGGATCGTTCCGTTTAAAATTACAAAGGAGCAGTGCAAGCAGCTTTACTGTGCCGAGGTAAAAAAGTATTTTTTTGTTTCACGCAAGTACAAGGATCCCGCCTTGATCGACAGCTTTCGGGGGATCTATATGCCTTACTGCCGTTTTACAGGCATAGTAGATGGTCCCGTGTCACTCAGAGCCAAAAGTCAGGAAACCAATATTGGCAATGATGACTACCGGACAGATCACTATGAGCTGAAAGGGACTGCCCGTTATACCGTTACAGAAACGATCGCACACGACGCCTCCGCTGCCTTTGACGATCACATCAGCGAAAGACTGGGCTCCTATGATGAAAGAGAACTGAAAAGCTTTCATCCAGCTTATCTGAGCGGTTTTTATGCCGAAAGCGGCAATGTTGATATGAATGAATATGCTTCTCTGGTACAGGATGAAATGCTGACCTATCTGCAAAATGAGATGAAAAACACTTCCGCTATGCAAACGGCCGCTGCTCCGATCCATGTTACGATAGAACCGGATCATATTCAGAATACGGTTCCTATGCAAATGGTTACTTCCAGACATAGACTGTTTCCTGTCTGGTTTATGAGCTACCGCAGAGGCGAAAAAATTACCTATGCTGCTGTCAACGGACAGACCGGCAAAGTGGCCGCCGATCTGCCGCTCAGTCCTTTTAAAATACTCATTGCGGCGGTTGTTCTCTCGGCAGTCATTTTCGGACTGCTGCTGCTCATTATGTATTTTCTTCCGACAGTTCCGGCCTCCGCCACGCTGGGCATTTGTACGATGCTGGGCTTTGTGGGAATGTATGTTTTGCAGCATTGCTATATCAGAACGGTCGGTGCGGCACTCCACCAAAAAGAAATGACACAAAAACTTCCGTTTGGTTTTATCCTGCAGAGCATGATAGCTGCTGTCAGTATGCTGCTCATCACCACGGACGGTACTTATCAGCAATACCGCAGTATGATAGGAACGGTACTGGGGTTCATCTCTATGGGTGTACTGCTCTTCATTTATTTTCTGGGACAGACAATTCTCACCGCTAAGATCAGTAAAATCAATCTGACAGGTGTATCTATGCAGTCAAACGGTATCCTGATCGAAGCCAAAAAATTCAAACGGATCAATACCGTGATGCGCACGGTGATGTTCCTTACGCTGGCCGCTTTTGTCCCTTTCATCGTTAGCAATAACCAAAGCAGTATATTTTATTATGGATTGGCTGCTGTTGCTGCCGCAGAGCTTTTTGCCTTGACTATCCTGCATATTATCTTCCAGAGCAGCGTCGCCAGACGCAGACTGCCGCAGTTCAACAAGAAAGGAGCCGCTTATGACCAAATCTAAATTGACCGGAACGATCGTATGCCTCATTTGCGTCATAATGACTTTGCTCACTTTCCCGACAGGCGTTGATGCCGCAAGTGAAACCAAATATCAGAATGATGAAACGGGATACCGTGTTGTCATCATCGACACGATCGATCTGCTGACAAACAGTGAGGAAAGAATGTTGGCAGAAGATATGAAACCGCTGACAGCTTACGGTAATGTCGTTTTCTGGACAACAGAAGACTTTACCGTCAATGAAATAGATCAGGCTCGTTTGAAACGAAAAGAATTGTTCGGTTTTGACAGTGCGTGTATTTTCGCCATCAATCTCAATGTCCGTAAGCTGACCATTCAATCATACGGTACCATCAACGAAGCTGTCAATGATTCCGTGGCTCGTTCCATTACCGACAACGTCAGCTCCTATGCAAGCAGCAGCGATTACTACACCTGTTCCCAAACGGCATTTTCACAAATATTGGATGTTTGTGAAAAACGTCACATCAGTGAGCCTCTCAAGGTCAGCGGCTATGTAGTGATCTCCCTGATGCTGGGACTGATCATTGCCATCAGCATCGCTTTCTCGAAAAAACATAATCCACTGCTGGAAGCCTGTCTGACTCAAAACGAAACGCCCTATCGGGCAGAGGGCGGTTTCAACGGTCCTGTCACTTCTTGTTTTGTCGAATCTACCACCGTTCACCGACCGCCGGCTTCCAGCTCGGGGGGAAGCGGCTCCGGCTGCTCCAGCTGTTCCAGTTGTTCCAGCTGCGGCGGAGGCGGCTGCGGCAGCGGCGGCAGTTCTTCTTTCTGATGATGGAAACATTCCGCTATACCGATTTTACCCTCCAATGGCATATCACACACCGCTGCAATCTGCGTTGTCAGCATTGCTATCAGGAGGATTACAGTGCGTTTGAAAGTCCGGCAGACGCAGAACATATCCTGAAACAGTACAGTGTGCTGTTAAAAACATATGGCTGTCACGGCAGGCTGAATATCACGGGCGGAGAACCGATGACACATCCGCATCTGTTTGATCTGCTCCGTGCGGCACGTTCGCAGGGAATAAAAACCGGCGTCCTGACCAACGGTACACTGATCGGCATATGGGAAGCACGGAAACTGAAAGCCTGCGGTGTTGATTATGTTCAGGTCAGTCTTGACGGTATGGAAAAAGTTCATAACGCTATCCGAGGAAAGGGCAGTTTTAAAAAGGCAGTCAACGGTATCTGTGCGCTGCGGTCGCAGGGTATTTTTACGAGCGTTTCCTTTACCGCACAAAATTATAATTATCGGGAATTAAAAAAGTTAGCGGCATTTTGTGATGACATCGGAGCCAATAAGCTCTGGTTCGACAGGGTCATCATACCGACGGCAGAGGACAGCGAAAAACTGACCCTTTCCGCCGAAAGCTTCCGCCGGCTGTGCCGTACCGCCGCCCATCTGAACCAAAAAGGGAAGGTGTTCTGCGGCAGGGCACTGCAATTTATTCCCTGCCGCCATAAGCTGGTCTACCATTGCTCGGCAGGAGAAAATCTGTTGGTCGTTCTTGCTAACGGCGATGTGATGCCGTGCAGACGGCTCCCTTTTGTCATCGGCAACGTCCGGAAAAACGACTTGCTGTACCTCCATCAAAATAGTCCTGTTATGCGGCAGCTGCGGGCTGTGGAAATCCCCCAAGGCTGTATGACGTGTGCCTATGCGGCATTGTGTCGGGGAGGCTCTAAATGCGTCGCCTATGCCAAAACCGGCAGATTTGATATTCCCGATCCGGATTGCAGCCTGTCCGAACCAAGAATGACGCCCTGATAGAAAATAAGCTGAAAAACCATATCCCCCGTAAGCGACAGGCAGACTTGCGGGGGATCATCTGTCAAGAGAACGAAATGATATTTCTCAACGAAGTTATCATTTTTGTTGATTTTATTGATTTTATTGGTTTTGTTGGTTGTGTTAGTTGTGTTAGTTTTGTTAGTTTTGTTAGTTTTATTCGTTTCAGCGGTTTTAGGAAAGGGGTTCGGGGAAGAACCCTTTTTCCGCCGGAAAAGGGTTTTCCCCGAGGGACTGCCGGCAGAAAGCAGTTGGCACTTTCCCTGAAATCTGTTATAATAAACTTAAATAAACCAAATGGAGGGAATAAAAATGATTTATACACTGACGCTCAATCCCTCGATCGATTATGTGGTGCATATGGATGCGTTTATCAGCGGCATCACCAACCGCACTGCCGCAGAGGAATATTATGTCGGCGGCAAAGGAATCAATGTGTCGTGTATTCTTTCCCGACTCGGTCATACCAGCACCGCTCTCGGCTTTACGGCGGGGTTTACGGGCAGAGAAATCGAAAATGTTTTGCGTCAATGGGGAATTCATACGGATTTTGTTCGTCTGAAAGAGGGTATTTCCAGAATTAATGTCAAGGTCAAGGCAGAGTGCGAAAGCGAGATCAATGCACAAGGACCTCCTGTTTCACGGGAAGAATGGGAACAGCTCCTGCAAAAAACCGATAACGCTGTCAATGGTGATACCTTTGTTCTGGCGGGCAGTATTCCGCCCACCGTTGTGCGGAACGCCTATGAATGTTTTCTCCAACGCCTGCACAACAGAAACGTGCGTGTGGTCGTGGATGCCGCAGGACAACTGTTGATGGATTGTCTTGCCTATCGGCCGTTCCTCATCAAACCCAACCGTCAGGAGCTTTCGGAACTGTTCGGGACAACGCTCATCGATTTGTCCGATATACAGCGGTGTGCATTGACGCTCAGGCAAAAAGGTGCCCGTAATGTTCTTGTGTCACTGGGGGCAGAGGGAGCCGTTTTGTTTGCCGAAAATGGGAAAGTTTATCATTCCGGCGTCGTGCCGGGCAAAGCAAAAAATACGGTCGGAGCAGGTGATTCTATGGTAGCCGGCTTCCTTTCGGGCTATGAACAGCAGGAAGATTATGCTTATGCCCTGAAATGGGGGACGGCTTGTGCCAATGCAACGGCTTTTTCGTCAGGTCTTGCCGAAAAGCAGACCATATGGGAAATGTTTGGCAGACTTTGAATTGCCGGCGACCTTCAAAGGAGGAGCCAAAATGAAAACGAAAAAAACAATCCTGCTCAAAGGAACAGGTACCGCTCCCGGTATCGGTATCGGTGATCTGTGGCGGATAGAAGAATGTCCTGCCGCCTATACGCCCCGACAAGTCACCGATACTCGGGCAGAAAAGCAGCGGTTTCAGCAGGCAGCGGCGGCGTTTTGTGAAAATACGGAACGTCAGGCACAGGCTTTACAGGCGACGGCAGGAAAAGAACAAGCCGATATTTTAAGAGAACATATCACTATCGTACAGGATCCCTTTTTGCAGTCGGAAACCGACAAGCAGATAGCGTCGGGACAGTGCGCCGAAGCCGCTGTCGAAGCCGTATGCGACCGCTTTATTGCGTTGTTCTCGGCGGCAGGGGATGAACTGACCGAGCAAAGGAGTGCCGACGTCAGGGACGTTAAAACAGGATTGCTGCGGCAGCTGCTCGGAATGAGTGAAGTATCATTGAAGAATGTGCCTGAGAATACCGTACTCTGTGTGAAAGAAATGACACCTTCGATGATGGCGGGACTGAACAGGGAACATATTGCAGGGATCCTGACCGAAACAGGCAGCAAAGCGTCGCACAGTGCCATTCTTGCCAAAGTGATGGGTATTCCTGCGGTGATGGGTATTCCCGATTTGATGGCGTCTGCTTGCAGCGGAACTGCCGTCTTGCTGGACGGCGATACGGGAGAAGTGATCCTTTCCCCCGATGAAGAACAACAACAGCAGTATCGTGCCCGTCGGGAAACGCTGCGTCGGGAATATGCCGAACGGGAACTATTCCGTGGAAAACCTACCGTTTCGGCTGACGGTACCGTCTATGAACTGGTTTGTAATATCGGCAATCCGCAGGAGGCGGCTCTGGCCATCGAAAATGACGGGGAAGGCGTCGGATTGTTCCGAACGGAATTTCTGTTTATGAACCAGACATCACTGCCCACCGAGGAAGAACAGTTTCGTGCCTATCAAAAAGCGGCATTGCTGCTGCACGGCAAACCGCTTGTGATACGTACCTTGGATATAGGCGGTGACAAAGACATTCCTTATCTGGGACTCGCCAAAGAGGATAACCCTTTTATGGGATTTCGGGCGATACGCTATTGTCTGCATCATCGGGATTTGTTCCGTACACAAATTCGTGCCATTCTTCGTGCGAGTGCTTTCGGAAAGGTACGGATTATGTTCCCGCTGATCACCTGTGTCGAGGAGGTCAGACAGGGAAAAGCGCTGGTCGAGGAATGTCAATCCGAACTCCGGACACAGGGAATTGCCTTCGATGAAGCGATTCCCGTCGGCATTATGGCGGAAACCGCCGCCGCAGGAATGATTGCTGACTGGCTGGCTGAGGAAGCTGACTTTTTCAGTATCGGCACCAATGACCTGACAGGCTATACGATGGCAGCCGACAGAGGAAACCGTAACGTTGCGGATTGGTATTCGGTTTTGCAGCCCAGTGTCCTGCGAATGATACAAGCCATCATTCGGGCAGGAAAAAATCATCATATTCCCGTTGGTATGTGCGGGGAAGCGGCAGGCGATCCGATGCTCATTCCTTTGCTGATCTCCTTTGGGCTGACAGAATTCAGCGTTTCTCCGCCTGATGTGCTCCGTGTCAGAAAGACTATCGCCCGATGGACGAAGCCGCAGGCGGATGAGGTGACGGCGAAAGTAATGTCCCTCCCCACACAGCAGGAAATCAAAGAATATCTGCAAAATACGATTTGATTTTTCCTGATGAAACCGATCACATCCGTATAGAGAATTTCTTTTCCGATGCAGGTGCCTTCTATCTGCATCGGAATTTTTTGTCGGAAACTTTTGGTGAGAAATGACGATTATTTGTTGCATATTCAGCAATATGTGCTATAATAAAAAGGAAAAGCGTTAAAAACTGTATTTTTTGCTGTATTTGATCCAAAGAGGGGACTTCAATGGCTAAAATGATTTTGATGATGTATGTTACCTTGGCACCAACCATTCTGGCAGGAATTGCGAATATGATATGGTGTAAAACAAAATGCTGCCAACTGCTTTGTGTGCCGATGGACGGAGGAAAAAATTTTGTTGACGGAAAAAGATGGTTCGGAGATAACAAAACCTGGAAAGGCTTTATCGGCTATCTCGTTTTCAATACAGTGTTCGCCGTACTGTGGGGTACTTTGTGCCATATTGTCGGGTGGGACGGTTGGAATTTCTTTTATCTGGAACACGAACCGTCTTTGATGCTCGATCTGCTGATCGGCTTCCTGCTGGGATGGGGATATTCCCTGTTTGAACTGCCCAACAGTTTCCTCAAACGCCGACTCGGCATTACACCGGGAAAAACACTGCACGGTGCGAAAAAAATCTTTTTTGTTTTTTGGGATCAGGCAGACTCTATTTTCGGGTGTGCTCTGGTTGTCTGGCTGTTCTTTGATCTGGGAATAGGATGGTATCTTCTGTTTGTAGCAGTGGGCGCCGCTACCCATATCCTGCTGAATATGCTGCTGTATTTTGCCGGATTGAGAAAAAATATGTTTTAACAGGGGTTGCACGAATGATAGTGAAATTGACAAGTAATGAAAACAATACGGGAAAATGGGGCAACAAGGGAGCGTCTCTTTGTCAGATGTCTAAGGCAGGCTTTGCCGTTCCCCAAGGATGGATACTGGACAGCGATGTCTATGATGCCGTGATGGCAGAAAACGGATTGGAACATTTCATCCGTACAGAATTGCAAAACCTCCGCAGGGAAACGGTCAGGGATGTTTCTCAAAAATTGATCGCTTTGCTGGATCACGCTGTTCTGCCGGCTGCCATTGCCGATGAGCTTCACGCCCTGACCGAGGACGGCACCCTTTATGCGGTCAGAAGCAGCAGTACCAAAGAGGATTGGGAGGAACACTCGTTTGCCGGTCAGTATGATACCTTTTTGAATGTGGCGGCATCTGACATCGCCCAAAAGGTAATCGCTTGTTATCAGTCGATGTTCGGTGAGGTGATTTTGTCCTATCTGGTGGATCACCATATCAGTACCGATGACCTTAAAATGGCAGTCGTCATACAGGAAATGGTCGATGCCGATTACAGCGGCGTTTGCTTTACCGTGAATCCCGCCACGGGCAATGATAAAGAATTGCTCATTGAAGTTTCTGATGGATTGGGGGAACGTCTTGTCAGCGGCAAAACCGCCCCTCAACAGTATCGCTATGATTGGTATGAGGATACCGAAATCTCCGCACCAACGCCGTCTTTTGACCGGACAAGACGGATCGCTCCCGAACGGCTGCCTCAATATGCCGCTGTCTTTCGGGATATTCAGCAGTTTTTCGGCTTTCCCTGTGATATAGAATTTGCTGTCAAGGACCATCGGCTCTTTATCCTACAGGCAAGAAGCATTACTAAGATCCGGTACACCGGGACTCCTTATATGTGGACCACGGCGGATTTTAAGGACGGCGGCGTATCCGCCACCATTTGTACCCCTTATATGTGGAGCTTGTATGAATATATATGGGAGTATTCACTGCGAAAGTTTATCGTGGACTCAAAAATCCTCAAGGATCACGAACTGCCGCCCAAATTGGGAGAAATGTTTTTTGCCCGTCCGTACTGGAATATGAGTGCCGTAAAAAAAACAATGAGCCGTGTCATCGGCTATAAAGAACGGGAGTTTGATAATGAATACGGTATCCGCGGCAATTATGAGGGCGACGGCGAAACGACCGGGATGACCCCCCGTTCCATCTGCCGAATGATACCGATTATCCTACGGCAGAGCCGATTGCTGCACGACAGACAAAAAAATGCCGCTCAATATCAGTCGGAACTGCTGGCACTGTATGATGATTACAAGGAAAAGTATGACCGACATACCATCGACGATCTTCCCCGCACCTTTTATCAGCTCACTCATCAGATTTATCTCCGCAGTGAAACAACCTATTTCTGGCAAATCTTCCTGAACACCATCCATCAGTCTATTTATAAAGACAGCTTATTGAAATATATCACCGAAAGTGAATATCTGTCTTTGCTGGGAAGTATCGACCATATTTCTCATCTGCTGCCGTTTTATGAAATATGGGACATCACCCGAACCATCCGTCAGGAGCCGAAGGCGTTGGATTTCTGGACATCGCAGTCGATCGAACAGATTACCCAATGCCTTGACAGGGGGGAACATTGTCTGCCTGAAGTCAGACGGTTGATCGACCGATACGGTTATCATTCCGATAAGGAACTGGACATTACTTATCCCTGCTATTATGAAGAACCGCAGCCGCTGCTTCAGGCGGTCAAGGATACCGTACTGCTTGATGATACGTTCTCTCCCCAGCAGGATAAGGAAAAGGGACAGGCAATGTATCACGAAATACTGGAGAAAATCCGACAAAAAGTGCCGCGCAGGCGTTATCGCAAGATCGTTAAAAAAGTGGAAAATATGCGGCGTATGCTTTGGTGGAGAGAAGAATTCAGGGATGTTTCCACCCGATTTTACTATCTGCTCAGAGTCTATACCATCGCCTATGCCAAAGAACTGACGGAGCGTGGGGTGCTGACCGAACCGGAGGAGGTATGGTTCCTCAAAGTCGGACACCTTTGGGATTATCAGGATGAAAAACTGACAGCCCGTGATTTGCAGGATATGATCCGCAAAAATAAACGCTATTATAATGCCTACCGCCACTATATGAGCGAAAATGAGATTGGTACGGCATTTTCCCGCTGTGATACTGCCCCTGCGGACAATGCCGCCGATACCGTCAAGGGATTGGGCGCCAATAATGGTACCGTTACGGGAGTGGCAAGAGTGATACGGGATTTTTCCGAGATTGACCGCCTCCGGCAGGGCGATATTTTAGTGACCCGATTTACCGATACGGGATGGACGCCCAAGTTTGCCGTCCTTTCGGGCATTGTCACCGAGTATGGCGGTATTCTGTGTCACGCTGCCATTGTGTCCCGTGAATACGGTATTCCTGCCATCGTGTGCTGCAAAGACGCTATGAGCCGCATTGAGGACGGGCAGACCATTACCGTGGACGGCACCAAGGGAATAGTGATCATCCACCGCTGACGGAACATCCACTTTACCATTGCTGCGAAAGGGAGGGAAAGAAATGAAAAGAAGGAAGCCATTATTCATCGGAATATGGAACCGATCAGTGATACTGACCTATATTGGGATGGCACTGGCGGTGTTGGGAATGGTTCTGGCTGTTTCGGGAGCAGAAGTCCGTTATGCATTTGCCTGCCTGATGGGGGCAGGTGTTGCCGACCTTTTTGACGGAGCGGCAGCACGCAGAGTGAAACGTACCCCAAAAGAAAAGGAATTCGGCATACAGTTGGATTCCTTGGTGGATGTTCTCAGCTTTGCCGCTTTGCCCATCGTGCTGTTTGTGGCGATGGGAATGAACCAATGGTACCATCTCTTGGCGGAGATCCTTTTTGCCGTATGTTCCGTGGCCCGTCTGGGCTATTTTAATGTGGTGACTGCCGACGCTGAGAAAGCAGTCGCTTATTATACAGGATTGCCCGTGACATATTGCGCATTGATCTTCCCTGTCATCTATCTGCTTCGATACGTGCTGACAGAAGCGGTGTTTCTGCTCGTTTATACGGCGGCAGTGGTCGTTGTATCGGTGCTGGAAATGCTGAGAATTCCCATTGCCAAGCCCAAGGGAATGGCATATGTCATTTTTGCGGTGTTGGCAGCGGCTTTACTGATCCTGTTTTTGGGTGTCTTATAACAGCGGAATTCTGCCAAAAGGAGAAAAATCAATGAAAATATATGACCGATCGGAAAAGAAATATAGGGAAACAGAACAGTACGGACAAAATAAACTGCAATTCCTGTATGGGAATGTATGGGGCAGATGTTTGCTGAAATTGGTCATTACACCGGCTGCCTCAAAGCTGTATGGACAGTACCAGAAGCTGCCGATCTCTGCTAAAAAAATTCCCCGCTTTATCGAGGAATACCATATTCATACCGAGGACTTTGAGGACAGGGAATATCCCTCCTTTCACTCGTTCTTTATACGGAAGCTCCGACCGGGTGCCCGAATGATTGACCCTCGTCCCTGTTCGCTTATTTCTCCTGCCGATGCCAAGCTGCTGGTTTATGACATTACCGATGATCTGACCGTATTCGTCAAGGGCAGACGCTAT
The DNA here is from genome assembly GCA_902802985.1 of uncultured Ruminococcus sp. Taxonomy (GTDB): domain Bacteria; phylum Bacillota; class Clostridia; order Oscillospirales; family Acutalibacteraceae; genus UBA1213. Next base: position 9,246 of record CADCOE010000064.1, on the reverse strand, counting down.
ACCCTCAGCCAACTCACCGGAGGCAAAGTGGATATATCGGCTTTTGGAGGCGGTCTTTGTCTGGTATATCGGTTATGTATGGACGATTATCACCGCTATTGCTTTATTGACGACGGCACACTGACCGACAGCTATGCTATTGCCGGAAAGCTTCATACGGTCAGCCCTGTTTCCAAGGATTATCCTATTTATCAGGAAAATTCGAGAGTCGTTACGATTGCCGAAACCGAACATTTCGGTACGATGATCACCATTGAAGTGGGTGCTTTGCTGGTCGGAAAAATCAACAACCGACAGGTCGCTTCCTTCCATAAAGGGGAGGAAAAAGGTTATTTTGAACCCGGCGGCTCAACGATCGTAATGCTGCTGCCGCCGTCAAGCGTTCTGATCGATGAGGATATTGCCGCAGAAAGCCGAAAGGGAATAGAATGTACTGTCCGTTACGGAGAAAAAGTCGGAACCGTTTTCCCTTTAGAAAGGAGGTAACTTATGTTTCAAAGACTGCATATTTATTTTAAGGAACGATACCCGATCATTCCCCGACTGATTTTGGGATTGATCGTTTTTCTGGAAATTCACTTTATTATTTTGCTCAACGAAGGCATTACACAGTTCCAGATCGGCATACAAGAAGGTGTGGGCGCCTTTACGGTTTTTGCGTTTTTGCTTTGGCTGAGAATTGCCGATGACCTCAAGGATTTTGAAACCGATAAGGAACTTTTTCCTGAAAGACCTTTGCCCAGCGGCAGAGTGACCAAAAAAGATGTGATGATCATTTGTGCCATTATTCAGGGAGTGACGGTGGTTCTGAATGTTGTTTTTATGAATAACTTTCTTTTCTTTCTTGTGCTGTATGCCTACGGCTACCTGATGAGTAAATGGTTTTTTCAAAAAGCAAAAATACAGCCCAGCCTGCCGTTGGCATTGGTGACACACAATCCTGTACAGATGATCGTTAATTTGTATATTATCTCCTTTACGGTGATAAAATATCATCTTCCTGCCTTTACGCTGACCAACTGTATGGCACTGTGGACATTATATTTCCCTGCGCTGATATGGGAGGTGTCCCGCAAAATCAAGGCGCCCAAGGATGAAAATGATTACACTACTTACTCCAAATTGTTCGGCTATCAGCGTTCGACCCGATTTGTACTCATTTTAACGATCGTCGATATTATCACCAACTTTATTTTGGTGTACCGCCTGAACCGACTCTCCATTGCCGTGCTTTTTTTGCTGGTATCGTGGATGACGTGGAAATTTATTCAGTTTATGAAAGACCCCGAACGGTTTGTGCTGGTGGACAAGGTGGAACGGTATACTTATTTGCAGGAATCAACGATGTTGCTGACCATCGTTGTGTTCCTTTTGGTGGGAAGGATATAGTATGACAAGCAGTAAAATCAACCATCTGACCGCAATGCGTGAGGCAAACATCAATGTTCCGCCTTTCTCCGTGGTACGGTGGGAAGAAATGTATGATACCCAACAGCAATGCTTCCGTCAGGATTGGGACCCTATGCAGCTGGAGGTAGTTGCACACAGCAGCAGCGGCTTGTTTGCCGTCAGGAGCGCCGCCGGTGCGGAGGACGGCAGTACCTTCAGCTTTGCCGGACAGTTTGAAACGTATCTGAATGTGGACAAGAGCCATCTGAAAGAAAACATCCAACGCTGCTGCCGATCGCTTTCATCTGAGCGGGTACGCATTTATGCCCAACAAAACGGGATTGATAGCCAGCATATCCGAATGGATGTGATCGTACAGGAAATGGTGCAGCCGGAGCTGTCCGGCGTTCTTTTTACCGCTAATCCGCTGGGACTGCTGAATGAAAGCGTCATCACCGTGGGACACGGCTTAGGGGAAGGCGTTGTTTCCGACAGGGTCAATACCACCACCTATTACTTTCACCTTACCGACAAGGTGTATTATTATGAGGGAAAGGAAAATTTGCTTTCGGATGACCTTGTGCGGCGGCTGATCCGCCAAAGTGAGACGATCCAATCCCTGTTCGGTGAATATCTTGATATTGAATTTGCCGTCAAAAATGACGTTATTTATATTTTGCAGGCACGAAACATCACTACCCTCATCGGCAAAGATCCGCTGATTTTTGATAACAGCAATATCGTGGAGAGCTATCCCGGTGTGTCACTGCCGCTGACGATTTCGTTTGTACACAGTGTTTATGCGGGCGTGTTTCAGGGTGTATGCCGAAGAATTGTCAAAAATGATAAGGTAATGCGTCAAACAGCAGAAGTCTATCACCATATGGTCGGTAATGCCAATGGACGGCTTTATTATCAGATCAGCAACTGGTATACGGTGCTGAAATTTCTGCCGATGAGTCATAAAATTATCCCTGTCTGGCAGGAAATGCTGGGAGTGAAAACCAAAAGCGTTCCGACAGGGGAGGCAGCCGTTCCATTTTGGGTCAGGGTGATGACCTATGTCCATTTTGTATCGGAAATGTTCCGTGTTCCTGCTAATATGCGAAAACTGAACGAACTGTTCCAAACAGTGGAGCGTGTGTTCTATGAAACTTACAGCGAAAACAGTACCGTCAGCGAATTGTCTGCGATGTACAAAACGATCCGACAGCAATTATTCGCCGTATGGGATGTGACTCTGCTGAATGATATGTATGCTTTTATTTTTACGGGACTGCTCAAAAGCAGACTCAAAAAGAAACACCGATCGGAAGAATATATCAATGCCTGTCTTTCGGGGATCTCCGATATTGAAAGTATGAAGCCTGTCAGGGAACTGATTACACTGGCTGACGGTAAAGAAGCATATTCTCCCGAAGAATATGCCGCTTTGAAAAATGACTATATCCGACAGTACGGCGACAGAAGTCCGGAGGAACTGAAACTGGAAAGCCGTACTTTCCGCAGTGACCCGTCTTTGTTGGATGAGAGGATTGCTGCTTATCGTGCGGATCTTCCGCATCTGAAAAAAATGAAGGAGGCATTGTGTCAAAATACCGCTGATCATTTGCCCAAAGAAGATCCACTGACCCATTTCCTGCGAAAGCGAGCCGCCATAGGCATTCGCAACCGGGAGATTTCTCGACTGAACCGCAGCCGTGCTTACGGGATTGTCCGTCTGATTTTTCTGACAATCGGAAAACAATACTGCCAAAGCGGTGTTCTGGAACAGCAGAGGGATATTTTTTATCTGACACTGGAGGAAGCGATGGATCCGCCTTCAGACATCAGACAACGGGTTCAGTGCCGCAAAGACGACTATGCTCTTTATCAGACTTTGCCTGCCTATACCCGTTTGATTTTTGAAAAACAGGAATTTGATAAACACCACCGATCGGTTAATACTTATCACCAAAGCCAAAATGCCGACCGCCTTGTGGGAACGCCCTGTTCCTTTGGAGAAGTGACAGCACCGGTGCTTGTCGTGACCGATGTCAGCCAACTGGACACTGAACAGGTGCGGGGAAAAATATTGGTGACAAAAATGACAGACCCCGGCTGGGTATTCCTGCTGGCAATGGCAGAGGGAATTATTTCCGAAAAAGGTTCGCTGCTTTCCCATACCGCCATTATTTCCCGAGAATTGAAGGTGCCGTCTGTTGTCGGAGTGGAAGGACTGATCCAAACTGTTCACACCGGAGATACAGTGCATATGAACGGCAGTACAGGGATGATCGAAATTATTCATCGAGGAGGAGCTTGAGTGGAATGTATTCAATTTGACAGGGAACCGCATCGTATTGCTGATTTTCTGTCTTTGCCCCGTATGCTGTATACGGCAAAGGAGAATATGGAGGATGAAGGCAGTATGAAGCAGCTTTTGATGGGAACGCACGTGCTGTCCCACTATTTCCGTCTGGATAAGTTTCTGATCTATGACGGAGAGCGTCCGGTCGGCCGTTTTGCCATAACGGTTTATCCCGATGACGATACCGCTTATCTGGGATTTTACGAGTGCATTGATGATGATGCCGCCGCTGCTTTTTTGCTGGAACAAGCAGTTTCCTTTTGCCGAAGCCGCCGTTATGGTCAGATCATCGGACCGGTGGACGGCTCTTTTTGGCTGAAATACCGATTGAAAATCAATCTTTTTGATGAACCGCCCTATACCGGGGAACCGTATAACAAAGACTATTATTATCATCAGTTTCTGGATAATGGCTTTGCCGTCTGCGAGCACTATACCTCCCGCTGCTTTCGTGCCATTGATGAAAGCTATGTGAATGAAAAATTTGAGGACCGTTACCATACTTTCCTTCAAAACGGCTATCGCATTGAAAGTCCTGCCGCTCGGAATTTTGATAACGTCATTGATGAAGTGTATGAAATGATACGGGACCTGTACAGCGATTTTCCGATCTATAAAGCGATTTCCCGAGAAGATTTCCGTACCATTTATCGAAGCTATCAAACCATTATGAATATGAGTATGACCAAAATTGCTTATTATGACAACAAGGCAGTCGGCTTTTATATCAGTATTCCTGATTACGGCAATGCCGTCTATCACATCACACCGCTGCGTCTGCCGTCTATTCTTTGCCGAAAGCACCGTCCCCGACGTTATGTAATGCTTTATATGGGCGTCAGACCTGAACATCAGGGGCTGGGCAAAGCGTTGGTGTTCAGCATTATCAAAGAACTGGAACACAATCATCTGACCAGTATCGGAGCCTTGGCAAGGGACGGAAAAATTACACAAAAATATGTTTCCGAGGAAGTAACGGATGTCTATGAATACGTTCTTCTGAAAAAGGAGCTGAAAGGATAAGCTTTATGATCACCAATCAACTGAATGACTATCTGCGGAAAGATTACCGCCAATGGAAAGAACGTCCTTATCTCTATGAAACCAAGGACGGTACTGAACAGATGGAAACGTTTGGCAGTTTCATCGAAAAAACCGTCTGGCTTGCCCGTTATCTGTTGGAAAAAGGCTGGGGTGGAAAAAATATCGGTATTTTTAGTCCGAACAGCATCCGCTGGATGATCGCTGATATTGCTGTGATGAACTATGTCGGTATCAGTGTCGGCTTTTCCAAGGAATGGACGTATGACAATGTCGCTTATGCCCTGCAAAAGTGCCGCGTTGACTGTTTGTTTTATTCCGACAGCTATGGGGAACTGATTGACCGGCTGAAGGTACGGTTTCCCCAGATCGTTTTTCTTTCGATGGAACAGGACTTTGACCGCTGTATCGAAGAGGGAAAAGCCCTGACAGAAACATTGTCCGGACTCCCTGTCAAAAGCAATGATGAGCCTGCCAAAATTGTTTTTACCAGTGGCTCAACCTCCTTCCCCAAAGCAGTTGTCCTCTGTATCAGAAATGTTTTTTCGGGAGTGGCTTCACTGGGCCGACGTGTCGATTTAAATGAAAACGATGTCTGCTATCTGTTTTTGCCGCTGCACCATACTTACGGATCTATTTATAATTTTATCTACTCTCTGGTGTTCGGTTTTACCGTTCATTTAGCGGAAAATACCAAGGAAATGCCGCAGGAAATGAGTCGTATCCATCCTACCGTGTTCTCAGCGGTACCGCTGGTGTATATGCGTTTCGCTCAAGCGGCTCAAAGTCTTGCTGTGCCTCTGAAAATGCTGCTCGGCGGTCAGATGAAGTATTTGTTTTGCGGCGGTGCTGTGCTTGATCCCGCACTGAAACAAAAATACCGCTCCGAGGGAATGAAAATGATGAATGCCTACGCTCTTTCCGAAACGTCTTCCGCATTCAGTATTGATTATCCTGATGATGACAATAACGACAGCGTCGGCACTGTCTTTGAGGATATTGATGTCAAGGTGATGGCTCCCGATGAGGATGGCTGCGGCGAACTGGCGGTTAAGGGAGATAATGTCTTTTTAGGCTATTATCACGATGAAGCGGCAACCAAGGCTGCCTTTACCCAAGACGGCTATTTCCTGACAGGAGATATTGGCTGCCTTGTCGATCAAAGAGTTTATCTCAGGGGCAGAAAAGATACGATGATCACTTTACCCAATGGGGAAAATATTTCTCCTGCGGCTGTTGCCGAAAAGGTCAGACAAATGAATGACACCATCAAAGCGGTAAAGGTCTATGTCCAAAATGATTGGCTTACCTGCGATATTTACATTGATACGGCTCAGACAACCCTTACCGATGCCGACTGGGACGCAATGATGGAACGCCTTAATCAACAGCTTCCCAAGTACGAACAAATGACGAAATATCATATCCTTGATGTCGGGCAGCTGCTGAAAGCCTGAATGAATTTTGTTAAAATGCTCAAATCATTTTCTGAAAATAACTTTTTTTCGTCATTGACAAACAATAAACAGTGATATATAATAGAGAAAATTAAGGCGGAGATCCCGTCAGGCTATAGGGCGACGGCTCGTTTTCTGAAAAAATCAGCCGTCCGGACATTCAGATTGAAAGGAGTATTTTTATTATGGCTTTATTTGACAAAGCATCGCAAATTGTACAGAGTGTCGGAGAAAATGTTGCCGGTGTCGGCAATGCACTCGTTACTGCTACGATTGACCAAAAAGAACTGGCAGGACTGAAGATCCAGCTGGATACCGTTGCCAAAAGTCTGGACGTTTACTACGCTCAAATCGGTAAAAGATATGCGGCTTACATTAAGGAATGCAGAACCGAAGCATTTGATGTTAACGATATTTTTGAGCAGATGCAGCCCGCATTGGAACAGAAAGCCAATATCGAAGCGAAAATCGCTGAAAAAGAACAGGCTATCAAAAATGCCGAGGCCGAACGTGTCAAGCAAAAAGCAAAAGATGAATATGACAAGACCAGATCAAGACTCGAAACGGCACTGACAATGGATATTATTACGGTGGAAGAGTATCAGCAAAAATTGGAAGCCGCACGCAAAAAATATGATCACTTTGAAATTCTCCGCAAAATCGATATGCAATATAAAATGCAGATCATTACCAAAGAAGAATACGAAGAAAAGAAAAAAGCGGTTCTCGAAACATAAACCGTTTTATTCTGTCAAAAGCGGCGTCAGTCTTGAAATGGGACTGCCGCCGCTGCGTTTTTGATAAATCCTTATTTGTTTTGCTTGACATCAAAACGCTACTTTAATATAATAGTTATTAGTATCAGCGGCAGATCGTATTGGTTCTTCCATACGGTCTGCCGGGTTAAGTTTGAAAAAGGTGGTTAGTGATATATGGCAAAACAGACCATCCTCACAGATGAGGGCTTGAAAAATTACGAACAGGAACTGGAATATCTCAAAACAGTCAAAAGAAAAGAAGTGGCTGAGAAAATTAAAGTCGCACTCTCTTTCGGTGACCTTTCGGAAAACAGCGAATATGATGAGGCTAAAAATGATCAGGCTATGCTGGAGGCAAGGATCGCTCAGGTAGAAACGATCCTTAAAAATGCAAAAGTGATTGATGAAAGTGAACTTTCCAATGAGCACGTTCACGTTGGCTCTAAAGTGAAGGTACACGATTTTGAATTTGAAGAGGATGTCGTTTATCAGATCGTCGGTTCTAATGAAGCAGACCCCTTTAACGGGAAACTCTCCGACGAGTCCCCTGTCGGTCTGGCGCTGCTCGATCGTAAGGTGGGCGATATTGTAGAGGTGGAAACACCCGATGGCGTCGTTAAAATCGAAATTCTCGAAATTTCAAAATAAAGACCGCATATCATTTTTTGAGCAATCATACGGAAAGGAAAAACAATTATGGGCGAAAAGACAGAACAGCAAAAGCCGCAGCAAAATGTGAACGAGCTGCTGAAAGTAAGACGTGACAAGCTTGCAGAACTGCAAAGCACAGGTCGGGATCCCTTTACCATTATGAAGTATGATGTGACACATCACAGCAAAGAGGTGAAAGAACTTTTTGACTCCCTCGAAGGAAAAACGGTATCTGTGGCAGGCCGTGTGATGTCCAAAAGGGTAATGGGCAAAGCTTCTTTCTGCCATATTCAGGACTTGCAGGGAACTATTCAGTCCTATGTGGCAAGGGACAGCATTGGTGAAGAAGAATACAAGCTCTTTAAAAAGTTTGATATTGGTGATATTGTAGGTCTTAAAGGCGAGGTCTTTAAAACAAAAACAGGAGAAGTTTCTATTCACGCCTCCGAAATCACGCTGCTGTCAAAAAGCTTGCAGATACTTCCTGAAAAATATCACGGCTTGACCAATACCGATACACGGTATCGCCAAAGATATGTTGACCTCATTATGAATGAGGAAGTCAAAGATACTTTTGTCAAGCGTTCTAAAATAATCAGTGCGATCCGCCGCTATCTGGATACACAGGGCTTTATGGAAGTGGAAACACCAATGCTTGTGGCGAATGCCGGCGGTGCCTCCGCAAGACCGTTTGAAACTCACTTTAATGCTCTTGATGAGGATCTGCGTCTGCGTATTTCACTGGAACTGTACCTCAAGCGTCTGATCGTCGGCGGGCTGGAAAGAGTATATGAAATCGGAAGAGTGTTCCGTAATGAAGGTCTTGATACCAGACATAATCCCGAGTTTACCTTGATGGAACTGTATCAGGCTTATACAGATTACCACGGTATGATGGATCTTACAGAAAATCTGTACCGCTATGTGGCACAGGAAGTCCTTGGTACTACCACAATCGTTTATAACGGCATTGAAATGGATCTCGGCAAGCCCTTTGAGAGAATTACAATGGTGGATGCCGTTAAAAAATATGCCGATGTTGATTTCAACCAAATTCATACCCTTGAAGAAGCAAGAAAAGTCGCTGATGAAAAGGGTGTTGAGTATGAACAACGGCATAAAAAGGGTGACATCCTTAATCTGTTTTTTGAAACATTTGTGGAGGAACACCTGGTTCAGCCTACGTTTTTGATGGATCATCCTGTGGAGATCTCTCCGCTGACCAAGAAAAAGCCTGATAATCCTGAATATGTGGAACGTTTTGAGTTCTTTATGAACGGCTGGGAGATGGCTAATGCGTATTCCGAACTGAATGACCCGATTGACCAGAGAGAACGCTTTAAGGCTCAGGAAGAGCTTCTGGCACAGGGCGATGAAGAAGCAAATCATACCGATGAGGATTTCCTCAATGCATTGGAAATCGGTATGCCGCCGACAGGCGGTATCGGTTTCGGTATTGACCGTATGTGTATGCTGCTGACAAATTCTCCTGCTATCCGGGATGTTCTTCTCTTCCCGACAATGAAATCCCTCGATAAGTAACACCCCAAAATCCCTGTGTTTATGCGGGTTTCGAGAGTTGCGATGTCTCGGATTTACG
>CADCOE010000063.1 GCA_902802985.1 uncultured Ruminococcus sp. | reverse complement strand
TGTCAATCATTTTCAGCCCTTACGGGCTGACGACAATTCATCCCCTACCTATAGAGGTCGGAGTCTTCTTGCCGAGTTAGGATAAAATGGAATGAATGTATTGTGTTGTCACTCTGTATAAAAGAACTTGTTGCAGGGAAACTTTTGTCATTTTATTGACACTAATCTCCAAAAATGATATGATTTAAAATAGGGTATTTATTATTTAGTTCGGAGTGAAATCGATGAAACAACAAGAAAAGGGTAAACGACTCCACTTTCCGTGGAAAATCATTTTTAATACAATTATTATTGGCTTTACTGTCGTTTTGATTGGCTATTTTGTATTTTCCGAAGGCGGATTTATCGACCTCGTCAATAAAATCAGCAGTGGTAAAATGCATTTCAACATAATGTGGCTGATCACCGCTGTGTTGGCTCATTTGTTGAATATTGCGATCGATGCCACAATCATATACCTTTTTTTACGTCAAAATACCCCCGGTGTCAAACCAAAAGTCGCTTTTTTTGCGTCAATGGTAGGGCAGTTTTTTTGTGCTGTCACGCCAAGTTCCACCGGTGGTCAGCCAATGCAGATTTTGACTATGTCAAGAATGGGCGTGAAAGCTTCCAATGCTACTTCCGCACTCGTTCAGAAATTTTTGGTGTGGCAGTTTACGCTGGCAGTTTACTGTATTATATCCGTCACCGCCGGCTTCCGATTTATTATAGAAAAGCTTGACCCCACAATGTGGACGCTGACGATCATCGGTTTTTTGGCACAGATCGTGATGATCATTGCACTTTTGCTTGCTTCTTTCAACAAAAATATCACCATTAAGTTCATTGATGGAATTTACCGCTTTCTGGCAAAACTGCATATTCTCAAAGATGTAGAAAAAAGTATCGCATCTATTAATGCTGCTCTCGAAAATTTCCACAACAGCAATAAAGAGTTAAATCAGAATAAAAGTTTACTGGTAAAGGTTTATTCTATTACCTTTGTACAGATGACCGCATTGTTTTTAGTTCCGTTTTGTATTGCACAGGCTTTCAACATTCAATGCGATATTTTCCAAATGCTGTTTGCACAGTCTTATGTTAATATGGTATCCAGTCTGATGCCGCTGCCCGGAGGCTCGGGGGCTGCCGAATACAGCTTCGGCGTTTTCTTCAGCTCTTATTTCACCGCTGAAACAATGAAAACTGCCATTCTTCTTTGGAGAACCATTACATATTATGGTACGATTGCCGTTTCAATGCCATTTGCACAGATCCACGCAAAAGAAGAAATCCCTCTGCCCGAAACATCGGAAGCAACCGCAGGACCCAAAAATAATTCATAACCGATTCGGGGTGATTTTTTGAATAACAGACCAAAAATTTCTGTCATTATACCCATCTACAATGTTGAAAAATATATCAGAAAATGTCTTGAAACAATTCAGGAACAAACCTTTCGGGATTTTGAAGTACTGATGATCAATGACGGAACTCGTGACAACAGTGGTAAAATCGCAAAAGAATTTGCGGAAAATGACAGCCGATTTACCCTTTACACCAAGGAGAACGGCGGTTTGAGTGACGCCAGAAATTACGGACTGGCACGGGCTGTCGGTGATTATGTGGTATTTATAGACAGTGACGACTGTGTGACCAAAGACTATCTTAACGTTTTGTATCACGAATGTGTTGATAACGATGCTGATATGGCTGTATGTCGTTTTTATTTTACCTATTTCTGTAAAAAATTCTGTATTCCGTCGATTGCCTCCTCCCCCGGAGCAGGTTTACTCTCGGGAAAAGAAACATTGGATATGTTGATACGGGACGACAAGCTGCAAAGCTATGCATGGAACAAAATGTACAAGCGTTCACTTTTTACCGATCATCATATTGAGTACCCTATTATGTATTTTGAAGATATAGCTACCACACCCCGACTGACACTCCACGCCGATAAAGTTGCCGTGACCCGAAAATATATGTATCTCTATGAAAAACGTGTCGGCAGTATTATGGCAACAATGAATGCTGAAAAAATCAACGATTACATACGTTCGTACTATATCACACGCAACTATGTACAAAAAAACGGTCAGTATGACCGCTATAAAAGTTCTTTACAATATGTGGCAAAAAAAATGCGGTTGGTCAACGTTTATTCTATTTTTCGTATGCACCTTACCAGCAGAAATTTTCAGCATCTGAAACAAAACCTCCATACCAATAATGAACTGTATCGTCAATTAGTTTCGGATGATTTTGACGCCTCAGATACATTCCCTCTACTTCCTGTCTCCATCATTCAAGCCGAAAAAAAAAGGAAAACCTCATAAACAACGTTCTTATTTACACCAAAAACGGACGATGTACTTTTTACAGTACATCGTCCGTTTTGTTTTTTGTTATAAAATATTTCTTTATACTACAAAAGAAAATTATTCTGTACGCAACGCAGTAACAGGATCTTTGTTAGCAGCCTTTTTCGAGGGAATCAGCCCACCTATCAAAGTAAGTACTACACTCAGTACAATCAAGACAATCGCACCGGTAATCGGCAATATGGCATTCACACTGTCCGTACCCACCACAGCGTGAATAATCAAGTTACCAGGAATTAGCAGGAGCAGTGTAACACCAATACCCATTAATCCTGACAACAGTCCAATAATAAAGGTTTCGGCATTGAACACCTGAGAAATATTGTGCTTTGACGCACCAATAGCTCGCAAAATACCAATTTCCTTGGTACGTTCCAAAACTGAAATATAGGTAATAATGCCTATCATAATGGAGGATACCACCAGCGAAACGGCTACAAATGCAATCAATACATACGAAATAACATTGACGATTGTGGTAACCGATGACATCAGCAATCCTACATAATCAGTAAAATTGATTTGATTTTCTTCCGACACTTTACTGTTGTATTCATCAATACACTCCGAGATAGCGTCCTTATCTTCAAAGCTGTCTGTGTAGATATTGATTGCCGAGGGTGCATCCAGACTCACTACACCAAATTTGGTAAGATTATCGTCGTAAGTATCTGACGGAATATAGGAGTCATAAAGAGAAAGCAGTACTTCTCTATCGGTTGTTTCCAAGTAGCTGTCCAACATAGAGGCAAGCTGTTCTTCTGTCATTTGTTCAGGCTGCCCAGATATAGCACCTGCCGAAGGAGCCACCGTATTGGGAACGGAAGTACTTTCTGTCGGTATACTGACTGTCGAAGGATTACTTGTAGTGGCAGCAGCACTTTCTGTCGGCATACTGACTGTTGGAGGATTACTTGTAGTGGCAGCAGCACTTTCCGTTGGCATATTGCCTCCCGACATCATCATCAGCTGTTGTGCCAGAACTGCACGTTCACTCAGGTTAAGTGTTTGAATGTAACGATTGAGATCGTTGATTTTAGCATCATCATCAGACGGCTCAAATTTCATACCGTTAAGAACATTCATTTCCTTATTCGCCTTTTGTGCCTTAACAACTTCACTTTCATTGGTTACATTAATGATATAGTCTGTCAGTTCTTTCGTATAACCAAATGCAGACTGAATACCATCGTAGACAGAATCTTCTTTCATACGAACCACACCGGTAATTTTGAGCTGTAATGCAGATTTCATCAGTTCCTTCATTTTGTCGGTGTTTGCCTGAATGCTTTCATAGTTGCCATCCGAGTTTTTCTCATAGGTATCGCATTCGGGAATTAAGTACAGCTTTTTCCGGCAAATATCAGAATAGCTCCAGTTTTTGGTCTTAAATTCCACTTCTTCTCCGTCATTGATCTTTTTGGTTATTTCCTTGTATTCCGAAACAGGCAACATACCTATCTCATAGAGAACATTTAAAGAAATTTCATTATTCTTATCCAGCACTAGGATCACTTCATCATAGTTGGATGGCCATTGACCATAAACCAGTTCATAGCTTTCGGTCACTGCCGTGCTGATCTCATTGGATTTTTTTCCGGGAAGCAGCTGCTGAAAATTCGGGTTGGGCTGATAATCACCCCTCAGTCCCATTGCCGCCATTCTTGGAGCAGGCGACATCGTCATCATTGACTTTTCACCATCTTCACTGAGTGTACTGCCATCGGTATTAACGAAAGTATCCTCACTGTCATAAGTATAAACACCAAAACGTGTATCATAAGAATAAACAATACCGTTCTCTCCCACATACTGATGGATCTTACTCTTGGAATTGTCCAGATATTTCTTAAATTCGGTCAGGTTATTATGGGTAATACTGGTTGTCACTTCCGACTGCATTTCAAGCATTTTGCTGTTGGAGTAAACTTTGTCCAGTTTATGCTCAACACTATCGTTCCCCAACGTTTCTTCGTGAGCATTCATAATGGAAGAAAGGTCAATCGACTCTGACTCGATCGTGATAGGATAAGAGGACATGGTACTTTTTTGTATATCCGTAATATAGGTATTGACTCCGTTAGACAGAGCCAGTATCAGCGAAATACCAATAATACCAATAGACCCTGCAAATGATGTCAGAATAGTACGTCCTTTTTTGGTACGAAGATTATTGAAACTGAGGGAAAGTGCCGTCAAAAACGACATAGATGACTTGCCCATTTTTTTATGTTCAGGTTCCTTGAGGTCTTTGTCATCGGGCGTATACGGATTGGTATCGTCAATGATATGTCCGTCACGCAGTTTAACAATGCGGTTGGCATACTGTTCTGCAAGATCCGGATTATGGGTAACCATTACTACTAACTTATCCTTGGCAACTTCTTTCAGCAGTTCCATTACTTGTATTCCTGTTTCGGTATCCAGTGCACCGGTCGGCTCGTCAGCCAGAAGAATATCAGGATTATTGACAAGTGCCCGTGCAATGGCAACTCGCTGCATTTGTCCGCCTGACATTTGATTGGGACGTTTATGGCACTGATCACCCAATCCCACTTTTTCCAGTGCTTCTTTGGCCCGTTTTCTGCGTTCGGAACGTGAGACACCGGAAATCGTCAATGCCAGTTCCACATTAGAAAGAACAGATTGATGCGGAATGAGATTATAACTTTGAAAAACAAAACCTATCGTATGGTTGCGGTAAGCATCCCAGTCACGATTTTTGTATTTCTTAGTTGAAATACTGTTGATGATCAAGTCACCACTGTCGTATTGATCAAGACCGCCAATAACATTGAGAAGCGTAGTTTTGCCGGAACCACTTGGTCCCAGTATGGCAACAAATTCATTATCACGCAGATTGAGCGAAACGTCGTTGAGAGCGATCTGTATAAGGTCGCCGGTTTTGTACTGTTTACAAATATTTTTGATTTGCAGCATAGAGTTCTCCTTTCAGAAATGTAACAACGACAACAAAAAAGTCGTTGTTTTTCAAAGGAATAATAACATATATCCAAAAAAAAATAAAGAATTTTTAAAGATTTTTTTAACTTTGAGGGAAAAATAATTGTGTCTTAGACAACAGAGGAAAACAAACTAAAAATAATTCCTGTTGTAATTATATTTTGTGTTAATAATAGAAAAAAACTTTATTCTTCAAAAGAATATTATACCCTCGCTAATGTAATATCATTAAAAAGGACAGATAAAAAAGAGAAAGAATTAAAAAATGGAGGACAAGAGTATGACCTTCGATCAGACTACAATTATGCAAATCATCCTTGCACTGGGAGGACTCGGTCTGTTTTTGTACGGAATGAGACTGATGGGTGAAGGATTGGAGCTGGCAGCCGGTGCCAAACTCAGAGACATTCTTGAAAAACTGACAACCAACCGTTTTCTGGGTGCATTGGTCGGTGTCATTGTTACCGCAATCATCCAAAGTTCTACGGCAGTATCCGTTATGTGTGTAGGTTTTGTTAATGCGTCTATTATGAATATCAGCCAGGCAATGGGCGTTATTATGGGTGCTACCATCGGTACTACAGTAACAAGTGTATTGCTTTCCATTCAAATTTCCGATTACGCACCGCTCGCTATTTTTATCGGTGCTGTAATGGTAATGTTTATGAAGAAGAACAATCAGAAATATATCGGTCAGATCATCGCCGGTTTTGGTATCCTGTTCTTCGGTATGACAACAATGAGTTCTAATTTGGAACCGCTGGCATCATCGGATTTTTTCAGTACGATAATCACATCGGTCAGTAATCCTTTTATTGGTGTTATTTTCGGTATCTTCTTTGCCGCACTGCTGCAAAGTTCGTCTGCTGCCGTTGGTGTACTTCAAGCATTGGGAGCCATTAGTGCTCTGACATTGCCGAACGCAGTGTATATGGTATACGGTATCCATATTGGTGCCTGCGTCACAGCAGTCATTTCCGCTATCGGTGCTAGCAAAGATGCTAAGCGTACCGCTCTATCATATGTGTTGTTTACTGTATTTGGTACGGCTATTTTTACACTGCTTTCTTTGTTCACGCCATTCAACGCCTTTATCGAATCTGTTACGGACAACATCCCGTTCCAGATCTCGTTGGTACACATTCTTTCAAGTATTATCGCTACCTTGCTGATACTGCCTGCCGAAGGGCTGATCGTCAAGCTTTCGTACATCGTCATCCGAGGTGATGAAGAAGGCGAAAAAGAAGCCTGCCGCTTAAAATATGTTGACGAACGTCTGCTTCAGACACCACCGATCGCCGTTAACCAAATCACTAAAGAGATTGACCGTATGGGTAAACTGGCAAAGCGTAATTTTCAACTTTCTATGGAATCTCTGTTGAATATGGATGAAAAACTGATTGATGTGGTTGAGGAAAACGAAGAAGTCATTGACTATCTCAATCAGGCGATTACCACCTATCTTGTCAAACTAAACGGACTTTCTTTGGAAGACAGCGACCGTGTCAGAATTGGTTCGTTCTACCACGTAGTAAGCGATATGGAGCGTATCGGTGATCACGCAGAAAACATCTGTGAGCTGGCAAGTATGGCAATTAATAAAAACGAAATATTCAGCAGTATTGCTATCGGTGAAATCAATGATCTGAAAAAGCTGGTTGATACAGTAATGGACAATTCACTGGAAATGTTTGAATCCAGATCTTACAGCCAGAAAAAGGTTGATCTGATCAGCAACACAGAACAGGAAATTGATGATAAAACCGATTTATACAAAGCAAATCATATTGAACGTCTGAGTGATGGAAAATGCAGTGCCCGAGTCGGTACGCTCTTTATGGAACTTCTGACCAATCTGGAAAGAATCGCTGACCACAGCACCAACATCGCCTTTTCTCTCTATCCCAATCAACATGCTCCCCACAGCGAAGCTGAAGCCATGCAGCTTGCTAAAAAATAACAAAAAATCTTCCTTACAGGCACGGTATCCACAGCGTCAATGTAAGGAAGATTTTTTATAATTTTGATGGATCATTTCGCACCAATTCATACAATTCATCCGTCGGAACCGTACATTCATTTTCCGAAAAATGATCCGTCAGCGTACACAAAGCGGGCGTAATATCCAGTGAAAAGATATTTCCGCTGAAGGTTTCATATTGGGACTTCCCACTCATTACCATCGAAAGTATTTCGACAATCTGCGGCTGAAAGTTTCTCACCTCGGACAGCATAAACGAGGTCAGTGGCTTTAAACGATCATCCTCAAATTCGTATACGGGAATATGATGATTTTTACCTATCATTCTGACAGTATAGGACAGCATAATTAAGCCCCCTCGTAAATCGGATATGCAGTAATGATTTTTTGATCATCAGTCAG
Organism: uncultured Ruminococcus sp.; assembly: GCA_902802985.1. Taxonomy (GTDB): domain Bacteria; phylum Bacillota; class Clostridia; order Oscillospirales; family Acutalibacteraceae; genus UBA1213. The sequence goes on along the minus strand of CADCOE010000063.1, from coordinate 24,792 downwards.
GTACATATCAATTTCAAGGTCATTATAGTAACCGATCCACAAAGAACCTGACGGATTATCGGGATTGGCTATGGCATCGTCATAGGCAATATTAATTGCATCGACCACCTCTTGCGGCGACCAGTTCTCCGGATAAAAAGAGCTGAAATTGTTCTTTTTTATTCCGTTAACTTCAACATTTCCCGTAAATACACCGTGTTGATCAACGGCACTTCGGGTTTTTTCGATCATCTTCCCTTTACTGTCACTCACCATCGTATAGTGATAGCCGGTTGCTTTTCCTTGTTTATTGATCGTTCCGTCAAAAATATGTTCCAATGCACCGTCGGAAAAGTTTTGAGTATTGTCCAGATTGGCAATATCCGACATCGTATAGGTATGTTTTTCCGCTGCCGACGTTTCCGAAACATTGCTTGACATATCATCGGAACGATCCATCCATTTATCCTGAGATAAATTTGCTTTTTCACTTACGGTACTTTTTTCATTGTCAGCCAATACTGTGACAGAACTTTCCAGCACGGCTGTCTGGTCCCGATGGCTGCCCGACAAATTAATACCTGTAAAAACGGAGATAACCGCAGCAACAAGAACAATGACAGTTGTCATTCCCGTTACTTTGAGATTAATTTTTTTATTTGACATTGCTTTTCCTCCTTGTAAAAACAACTCCTGCCCATTCACTGATCGGAATAAGGCAGGAGTACAAACATATCGGCAGTTCCCTCTTTATTTTGAAGGGGGAATATATTCCACGCCATAAGCTCTGCAAACACCTCTTGCAAATGCTTCGCCTACATCGGCAGGATGTTCGATCAGCCATTTGGCAATCTTCGGATTATCGTGGAAGTCAACTTCCGTATAAACCGCATCTCCTTTGGTATGTTTCAACTCATACAGATCGGGATACTCTCTGATACCATAATCGTATGTACCGGGGCTTACTGCCTGTACTTCTTCATAAATCGGACGTGCCAGTTTCATTGACTTTTCATCTTTGACATAGACCATACACATTGTGCCATCGCCTCCGCCGGCATTGGTATGGATAGGCATATGAAGATCGGCACCCCATTCATTTGACTCCGCAACCGATTTTGCCATTTCCTGATTGGCAGGTGCTTTTTTCACAGCAAAACCGCAGCGTTCCAATGCAATTTTAGTGTAATCGGCAATGCGGTTGCACTGTTCCATTTCGTTAGTGTCGCCATATGCATAAAGATTGCCGTTTTGGTTGCTGGGAGAAAGATAGATTTTAATTCCCGTACTGCTTCCTACATAAACGGTAATATACTTGGACTGATAGGTACCCACTGCATCATAGGCAGCAATTCTGACGGTATAAGTACCTGACTGCGAAGGGAGAGCAATACTTTTGCTGTTGCTGGAAGTAATATCACCGACTACCACCCAACTGTTATTGTTATAACGATAGGAATACTTATAATTGTACGGCTCGGTACCACCTGCAAACTTAGCAAATGCGGTAATGGTTTCACCCGGAGCGGCATAGGTTTTGCTGACATAGGAACCATCATCTGCCAGCGGCTTGCCTGTGTTGTGCTTTACCTTGACATAAAGATATTTGGAAGTATAGTTGCCTGCACTGTCCATTGCACCCACCCTGACAGTATAATTGCCTGTGCCGGGAAGCTTGACAGAAAGCTTTTTGACAGTGGAATATTCCTTGGCAACCACCCATTCTCCATTATTTTTGCGGTAAGAATACTTATAAGAATACGGTTTCACACCGCCTTCAAATTGAGCCGTTGCCGTAACGGTTGTTTTGTCCCATAACTCGGAAGCATTAAGTGTTGAACCTAGGTCTTTAAAGCTCTTATTCGTATCTTTGCATACAGTCAGGGGCAATGTTTGCGTACAAGTATTGCCGTCAGCATCCTTTGCCTCTATGCGTACCGTACAGTATCCCGGTACAGACGGCAGTTTAAACGTCTTGATATTTTTGATGAGGTATTTGTCAGCACCAACCCATTCCCCATTTCCCATACGATAGGAATATTTGTACTGATACGGCTCAGTACCGCCGGTAAACTGAGCGTAAACATTCACTGTGCCGCTGACAAATGCGGTTTTACTGCTCAAAAAAGATCCGGTATCACTAAACGGAGTTCCTATTGTTTTTTTGACAAGCACATCCATATATTTTGTGCTGATCTTTTTTTTGCTGTCCTTCACTGTCACACGGATCTTCATACTGCATCCGATATCGGGAACCTTGATGGTTTTTCTTTTAACTGAAGAAAAATCACTGATCACGTTCCACGCACCATCATTCAGCTTATAAGAATATTTATAAGTATAAGGTTCGGTACCGCCCTCAGCATTGGCATAAATAGACAACAGTTTGGAAACTTCTGTCACGCTGGAGGAAACATAGGAACTGTCTGCGGAAATCGGGCTTGCCTCTGCGGCGGGTTCTTCCGTTTCGACAGCCAATGTTCCGTCCTCCTCGTTCGGTTCTTCTTCCCGGTCACCATTGCCGGAAGATTGGTAATCGGCAGTATCGTATATCGACTCTTCGAGAGCTTCTGCCGCATTGACAGCACTCCATCCGACCGATGTCGGTATCGATATAACAATGAAAGCAGATAACACAGCGGTTATCAGTTTTCGGAGTATTTTCTTCTGCATCTTCATTATCACATCTCCTGTAGTTTTATTGTTGTACAAAATGGTACAATTCATTATAACACAATTCTGTAAAAATTCAAACAAAAATGTCATTTTTTCAGTCAATCTATGCTTTTTGATGACTTCATACAAAAAAAGCCCGACAAAAAGGAAGTGGCAAGGTAGGAATTTTCTGAAACAAGTAAATTTTTGACTGGCACTCTTCAAGCGGAGGCACAAACTAAAGACCACACCTAAGGATAAAACCTTTAGTGTGGTCTTTTTGTAGTTCATAAGCATTTTACAAACATACACTTATTGTATGTATACTTTTTGTCTGCTATAAAATAGAATATATTACAGTATGGGAAGGAGAAAGTCAAGATGGATATTGTAAAAGTATTCGGTACAAACCTGAGAAAATATCGAAATGAACTCGGAGTTTCTCAAGAAAAGTTCGCCGAGATGTGCGGATTGCACAGAACTTACATAAGTGACATTGAGAGATTTCAAAGAAGCATCGCGCTGGAGAATATTCAAAAGATAGCGGATGCACTTGGAATTGAAACATATAAACTATTTATTGAAGAAAGGTAGAAATCATGAGAAACACAATAAAACAAATTGTAGTTGAAGAATTTTCTAATCTTACAGAATTGATTGAAGCTGATTTTGCTTCTAATTATAGAAGAAAAGTAAATAATTTTCTCCTTAGTCAAATGGATGAAAGAATTACTGCAAGCATGGTTTTTGTAAGTAGCTTTGAATCCAAAAGCGGATTTGCCATTGAAACTTGTGCAAAACGAATTGCACGTCTTACATTTGGAGAGGAAAATGTTCCAACAATCGTAAATCCGCGAAATCTTAAACATAATATAGATCCTACGACTATTTCCGGACAGGTCGTTGTTACTGATGTAGATACCCATAATGGGGATTTGCGCGGAGAAATTGCATCTTTTAGAGCAAATAGTGAAGCTACTGGCAAAGGACGAATGCGTGTGGAAAGCAAGGTAACACACGTATCCTGTAAATCAGTTTTGCTTCCACTGTCCAAGAAATATCATAGCAATCAGATTTATACTAAGCCCGTAGATTTAGCTTTTTTTGATGGTGCAAACTGGAATGTTATGGAACTAAAGGCAGGAGGAGATTTGGATAGTTCTAATGCGCCTTCAAATGTTGAAAAATTACTGACCATATATGTTGATATGGGCATTGAAAATTGTAATGCCTATTTTGCGACTCTTTACAATAAAGACGGCGAAGGCAACACATGGACTGGATCTGTAAAAAAGCACTTAAATTACCCATCGATGTTTTTAATTGGAAAGAAATTCTGGGAACGAATTCTTCCTTCCGGAATATCGTATGAAGAGTTTACAGAAATATATCGTGAAGCATTAGAGCATATAGATTTAAATAAACGCATAAATGATATGATAAGCGAGTGCATAGGAGAATAAATGTCAAAACTAATTAACAATGATTGTATGGAGTATATGAAGACAATTCCAGACAATTGTATCGACTTGATCTTAACGGATCCTCCATACAATATTGCCCAATATTCGACTGGAAATATTCCGCTTCCGGGAAGAGATGCGTTAAACAATGATATTGCAGAGTGGGACAATGTTCCATTAGATCCTAAAGATTTATTGTATGATTTTAAAAGAATAATAAAACCCGATGGTAATATTTTTGTCTTTACAAGCTATAACTTAATTGGCAAATGGCATGAGGTCTTTGATAGTGAATTTGATACATTTCAGTTTTTTATCTGGCATAAAACAAATCCTGCCCCCAAAATTTACAAAAACGGATTTTTAAACAGTTGTGAGATGATTATCTGTTTATGGAATAAAGGTCATAAATGGAATTTCACTTCTCAGAATGAGATGCATAATTTTTTTGAATCTCCAATTTGTATGTATCCCGAGAGATTACGAAATCCAAAACACCCAGCACAAAAGCCGGTTAAACTTCTATCACATATTATCAATATTGCTTCCAATCCCGGAGATATAGTATTTGACCCATTTATGGGAGTTGGATCAACAGGAGTTGCTGCAAAAGGGTGTGACCGGAGATTTGTTGGATGCGAAATTGATAAGGCATACTATGATGCTGCCTGTTTAAGAATCGGAGAGTGATGTAAAACAATGCGGGATAGAGGAAAAAACATTAATATTACCAACCCTTTATATTATTAAGCGAGACGGTCCAGTCTCAACATCTGAACTTATTTCGGCACTTACTGCTCTTTTTAATCCAACTGGAGAAGACGCGGCAATATTGGCAGGAAGAAAGGATACGAAGTTTTCACAAACGGGAAAATATATTGTGAAGTTTGCGAATTTTGTTTTGAAGATACATACGGTGATATAGGACGAGATTTTATCGAAATACATCATACAAATCCAGTATATCAATATTCAAACGAAGGTTTTGAAACTTATTTATCTGGTGCTGTCCAAAAATGTGAAGTTTATTTGCGCTAACTGCCATCGAATGATACATCATAACAGTAAAAGGTCCCTTTCGATAGAAGACCTAAAGTCAAAACTGAAATTGAGAAAGACCGCTCCAAGCAATTTGGGGCGGTCATATTATTATTCTGTTGCGATGTTAGTAATTATCAAATGTTCAACATTGCGTTCATTTCTGCTGCGAACATTATATGTATAGGTTTTGTCGAAGCAAAGGATATTAAAAAAACCATCGTAAAGGGAATAAATAAAATCGGTATTTTTAATAATCAAAATAAACTTTGCATTTGTCTTTTTTAGTGCTTCAGCTAATCGCCGTTGATCCTCCTTTGTAAAATCCTTGCCCTCATAATCTGAAAAATCTGTATCGTAAGGAGGATCTAAAAACATAAAATCGTTTTCGGAAAGTTCAACAGATGATAAGAATTCTTCGAAATCTTGACAATGAATATCTGTTGCAGAAAACAATTCCTGAGTTTCCGGGCAAAATATGTCATTTATTTTGGCTTTAAAATCCTTGCGATTATATGACATTCCTCCATAAGGAATGTTAAATTCACCTTTACTATTATATCTAAACATAGAGCCATAACAGTATTCGCGGATAAAGTAGAAGTTTGCCACACGGTACTCCATACTTAACGCAGTGTTGCGTTTTAAGAGAATGTCATTATAGATATCTCTAAAATACATATAGGTGCCGCTTGTGAAGCCCGTGATAAGATTTTCGCGTAAGTCTTCTGCATTAAAAGGTATTTTCTGTTCGTTTTTTACAGTTCTTTGCATTTTATCTAATGCGTTAGAATATAGTTGTTTTTTAAATGCTATAACATCTAAAACAAGGGTGTTTACCGACTCTTCATCAAGATTTTCGAATACTGTATTAACGAAGTTCTGTAACTCGTTCTGGTCGTAATTGTGGTTTTTTATGCCATCATATATTTTAAGCAGCTTGTTGCCGTTAACTTCGCAGGCTGCAATAAGATTATCAAAAATAGTGCTATAAGCAGTAAGTGTAGATTTGAATTTCTGGTTCTGTTCTTTGGCAAGGGAATAAAAATCAATTAAGTCAGATGAGATATCATTAACAACTGCCGAAGTTGGTTTTAAATAGAAAAACATCGCACCGCCACCGAAAAAAGGTTCTATATATCTGCTATGTTCCGGGATAAGGTGCTCAATGTATTTAATTTCTCTTGCCTTTCCTCCGGGCCACTTTATAAGTGTATTTACTGTTCTCATCTTTTTCCTCCATCACTGATGTGTTCGATAACATCATTTATATTGCAATCAAAATGAGAGCAAATCCGATCAATAATATCCATAGATACCTGTTCGCTTCGCCCCATTTTATCCATTGTCGATTTAGAAATACCAGTCACTTCCATTAATTGCTTTTTTGTCATTTCCTTGTCTATAAGCAATTTCCACAACGGTTTGTAAGAGAAAGCCATAATATACTCCTTTCATCGTATGATTTACACTTACAAATCATACCACAAAAGTATTGAGAAATCAATATATAAATAGTGAATTCAAAATATGATTGTGAATTCAAAATATGATTGCTTTTAGGACCCGCCTCGCTATCGTACCAATCCCGGTATGACAGCGAGACTCGTTTTATTTTTCCTTGTTTATATAGCTCCAAGAATATCTCTTTCCCGGAGAGAAAGTAAACGCTATCAATATCAGCCATTCCGATAGGCTTTAAGCACCAGTAGCCGTCATTGGCTTCTTCGTATTCATATTCCGGAAAACGGAAGGTGTGGTAGATAAGCTGACCGATTCCACCGACATCTCCGAACCCGATTATATCCGAGCTGTTGTCTGCCTTTGAAGGTATCCAGTTTCCTTATCGTATGGAACTGCATAGGCGAATTCACACCGCCCACAACATTACAAAATGAAAAACCGGCATAGCCGGTAAGCACCAAACTATGCCGATTTTTTTCCGGGATTACAAAATCCCTAAGCTGCACCACCTAATGTCGGACCTTTTTTTCATTAATTTTCTTTTTTATCGTTGTTTTTCAATTTATCCACAATATTATTGATTTGTCTGCCTGCTTCTTCCCTCACTTTAGGATCATTTGCCATTTCAACTGCTTTATCCTTTACTTTCTTGAAATTTTCATCGTTGACAATAGCATTGATTTTATCGTTGTTCAAAAAATCCATTTTATTCACCTCTTGATTATTTTTCGCAGAAAATTGACACCGAATGACAAAACTGCTTACTTAATCAAATTATATAGGGTAATTCATCACTTGTCAAGTAACCTTAAATCAAAAACCGAAAATCAATGTTGCCCGGCAGTTTTCCGAAGAAAACCCTTTTCTAAAACCGCTGATGATCACCATATAATTCAGACACATTGACAAAAAAGTCGGTCTATTGATTTTATATTATAATGAATTGAGTATTGGCAAACTCTGTGCTATAATATATCTTAATTTTGAAAAGAAGGAATTGATTGATTATTATGTTGAAACTCAGAAAATATTTAAAGCCATATGTTTTTTGGCTTATTCTTGCCTTTATTTTGCTGTTCGGTCAAGGAATATGCGATTTATATTTGCCAAATCTGATGTCCGATATTGTCAATGTCGGTATCAGCAATTACGGTATCGACCACCCCTCCCCCGAAGCCATCAGCCATCAAGCAATGGAAACACTCACAGAATTTATGAGTGCCAAAAATTCAGATGAAGTAAAAAAAGAGTATACACTGATCGATAGTTCTTCTAAGGACTATGACAAATATTGTCAACAATATTCCTATCTCAATGATAAAACCAAAAGCTTGTATGTTCTCAAAAAGAATACCACAAACCGTGAAAAGCTGGATGACATTTTTTCCCAAGCCAGCCTTGCATTAGTGCTTTCAGTACAAGATATGGCAAAAACAATGAACAAAAATTCATCCGATGTTAATTTATTGCAGATCAACAGCGATGACATTGATTTGTCAATGCTTTATCAAGTTGCACCATACTTGAAGGATACCGCTCGATCATACATTGAAAAAGCAGAACATACCGATCCTGCCATCAGCAAGCAAATTGCCAATGCTTTCGTACGCTTGATTTACCAAGAAGTGGGATTGGATATTTCACGCCTGCAATCAAATTATATCCTGTACATCGGGCTGTATATGATCGGCGTTACTCTTCTGGGTGTTATTTCCTCTATATTGGTCAGCCTGATTGCCTCACGAATCAGCTCGGGAACATCACGACGCATTCGACAAGATTTGTTTACCAAAGTCGAAAGCTTTTCAAATGCAGAATTTGATCAATTCTCTACAGCCTCCCTGATCACCCGCACCACCAATGACGTAACACAAATACAGAATTTTATCAATATGAGTATCCGTATGATATGCTATGCCCCTATTCTGGGCATTGGCGGTATTATTTTGGTATCCACTTCTGCGATGTCCGCCATCGAAAACAATGCAAATTCATCCTCTTCCACCGCCTTTATCAGCATTATCATCGGTGCCATTATCGTATTATTTGTGATAATGGGAACGATTATGCTGGCAGCACTTCCTAAGTTCAAAATCCTTCAAAAACTGATCGACAAACTTAATCTGATCACCAGAGAACACCTCAGCGGTATTCTTGTTATCAGAGCTTTCGGTTCGGAAAAGCACGAGGAAGAACGCTTTGACAAGGCAAATAATGATTTAACCAAAGTCAATCTGTTTGTCAATCGTGTTATGACCTTTTTAATACCCGTAATGACGTTTGTAATGAACTGCGTATCTATTTTCATTGTATGGGTCGGTTCCTATATTATTGCCGAAGGAAATCTACAGATAGGCGATATGATGGCATTTATCCAATATTCTATGCTGATTATTATGTCATTCCTAATGATAGGAGCTATGTTTATCATCATTCCCAGAGCTTCCGTTTCAGCTAACAGAATTGCTGAAGTACTGGCAACGGAACCATCTGTCAAAGATCCTGAAAACCCAAAAAGCCTGCCTAACGTGATCGATGGAAAAATATGCTTTGACAATGTGTCCTTCCGATATAATGGAGCGGAAAAAAATGCACTCACCAATATCAGCTTTACTGCAATGCCCGGGCAGACAACGGCAATCATTGGATCAACAGGCTCTGGCAAATCCACACTGGTCAACCTGATCCCTCGTTTTTATGACGTCACTTCGGGAAAAATCACCATTGACGGTACGGACATCAGAGAACTGACGACCCATAACCTGAGAGAGCATATCGGTTTTGTACAGCAAAAAAGTGTTTTGTTTTCAGGCGATATTTTTTCTAATTTGCGTTACGGAAAAGTGGACGCTGCTGTTGATGAAGTCAAACAAGCCGCTGCCGCTGCACAGGCAAGCTCATTCATAGAGGAAAAACCCGATCAATATCATTCTCCTATTGCACAAGGCGGTGCCAATGTTTCAGGCGGTCAAAAACAGCGTCTTGCCATTGCAAGAGCCCTGATCAAAAAATCGGAAATCTATATCTTTGATGACAGCTTTTCGGCACTGGATTTCAAAACGGATGCCGCACTGCGTGACGCACTTAAAAAATATATCGGACATTCTGCCATTATTATTGTGGCACAACGCATTAATACTATTATGTATGCGGATCATATTCTGGTTCTCGATGAAGGAAAAATTGTCGGAAGCGGTACACACAACGAACTCTTGAGAAACTGCACCGCTTACCGTGAAATTGCCATATCACAGCATTTGGCCATTGAAAAATAGAAAGGAGGAGTTATCGTGAATAATCATCCAAAAGCAAATAACGGTCGTCCCCGTGGAACAGTCGGACAAATGCTGCCGGGAGAAAAAGCCAAGGATTTTGGCGGAACATTCCATCAGTTTATGCGTTATATGGGCGGCTATCGATACAGCGTCCTCATCGTAATGATATTTGCCGTTATATCAACGATATTTATGATTATCGGTCCAAAAATTCTCGGCAACGCCACTACATTCATTGCCGAAGGAATTTTCGGAAGTTTTACAGGCAGCGGCAAAGGAATCGACTTTGAAGCCGTCGGGCAAACTTTGCTGTTCTTACTGGGATTTTATGTTGTCAGCGCTTTTTTCTCCTTTATACAGGGATATATAATGACCGGTGTATCAATGAAACTGACCTATCGGATGCGGCGTGACATCTCCGAAAAAATCAACCGACTTCCCCTCAGCTATTACGATAAAACCACCAACGGAGAAATTCTCTCCCGCATTACCAACGATATTGACACACTCAGTCAGTCACTCAATCAAAGTATTACACAAATCATTACTTCTGTCACACAGCTTGTCGGAATATTGATAATGATGTTCTCTATCAGCTGGCAAATGACACTGATTGCTTTGTGCAGTCTGCCGATCTCCTTTTTGGCAGTCGTTATCGTTGTTAAAAAATCACAGAAGCAATTCAAAAGCCAGCAGGAATACCTCGGCATTGTCAATGGACACATTGAGGAAATGTATGGCAGTCACACAGTAATGAAAGCTTTTAACGGTGAAAAAGCTTCTGTTGCCGCCTTTAGCGAATACAATGATAAACTGTACAGCTCAGCGTGGAAGTCGCAGTTTCTGGCAGGCATTATGATGCCGATAATGAACTTTATCTCCAATCTGGGGTATGTTGCCGTATGTATCGTAGGCGGCGTATTGGCAGTCAATTACGGATTGACACTGGGTGACATTCAGGCGTTTATTCAATATGTAAAACAGTTCAATCAACCCATCACACAGGTTGCCAACATCAGCAACGTACTTCAACAGACGGCAGCTGCTGCCGAAAGGGTATTTGAATTTCTCAATGAACCAGAAGAAATTCCCGAAAACAAACACGCCATTACTGTCAATACCGACAATCAACCCGATACGGAATTTCACGTTCATATTGACGGCAGCGTACAGTTTGATCACGTCAAATTCGGCTATGACCCTGAAAAACCAATCCTTCACGATTTCTCCGCCCAGATCAGACCGGGCAGCAAAATTGCCCTTGTGGGCCCCACTGGATCCGGTAAAACTACCATCGTGAAGCTGCTGATGCGTTTTTATGATGTCACCGATGGTGCAATTTTGATAGATGGCTATAATATCAAAGATTTTAAACGACACGATCTGCGTTCGCTTTTTGGTATGGTTTTGCAGGACACGTGGCTGTATCACGGTACCATACGCGACAACATCCGTTACGGTAAACTTGACGCAAGCGAAGAAGAAATCATCAATGCCGCCAAATCTGCTCAGGCAGACCACTTTATCCGCACTTTACCCGATGGCTACGATATGATACTCAACGAAGAAACCAGCAATGTTTCGCAGGGACAAAAACAACTTTTAACGATTGCCAGAGCCATACTTGCCGACCCGAAAATCCTCATTCTTGATGAGGCAACCAGTTCCGTTGACACTCGTACAGAACTCCTCATTCAAAAAGCAATGGACAATCTTATGCAGAACCGCACCAGCTTTATTATTGCTCATCGCCTAAGTACCATCCGGAATGCTGACTGTATTCTTGTTATCAATGACGGCGATGTGGTTGAGCAGGGTACTCACGATGACTTATTGGCTCAAAAAGGATTTTACTACCGTCTTTACAACAGCTAAGAACGATTTCCGTTCGGCTGAAAAGAAATTCACTTGTATATTATAAAGTAATATGGTATAATTACATCAAATAATTTATTAAAGGAGCTGTTTTGTTATGCAAAATATATGGCACGATATGGACTCTTCGAGGATCTCACCAGAGGATTTTATGGTGGTGATTGAAATTCCACAAGGCAGTAAAGCAAAGTACGAGCTTGACAAGCAAAGCGGATTGTTAAAGCTTGACCGTATCCTCTATACCTCTACACATTATCCTGCCAATTATGGTTTTATCCCTCGTACTTACGCCGATGATCTCGATCCTCTTGATGTGCTGGTTCTCTGTTCTGAGGTCATTCAGCCTCTTACGATCGTACGCTGCTATCCTGTTGGTGTCATTACGATGCTCGATAATGGCAGAAATGATGAAAAAATCATTGCCGTTCCTTTCAATGATCCCAGCTACAACAGCTACAAGGATATTTCAGAACTTCCTAAACATATCTTTGACGAAATGACACATTTCTTCTCTGTATATAAATCTCTGGAAAACAAGGAAACCGTTGTTGACGAAGTAAAAGGCAGAGAAGATGCCATTAAAATTATTGAGGCAACAATAGAAAGCTACAAGGAAAAATTTAATACGGTATAATCGAAAGGAATATTCTGTACATATGGAAAATAAGAAAGAAAAAACAGAGCAGCCACAAAAAACACCTGTAAAGGTTATCAATGTTCCTCATAAGAAAAAACCATTGGGGACACCGTCCCATTATATCCGGTTGTGTATTGTCTGGTCATTTGTGATATGTATATTTCTGCTGACTTTTCCCTTTTTGAGTGCACATATTTATATTACCAAAGATCTCAAAACCACCATCAATATCTCAGAAGCCGATCTTACCGCTGCTTCTCAGGAAGAAATTGATGATGCTGCCGCACGGCTTCAAGCAGCAATCGATAATCTGAAAGAAAATGACTCCCACCAACAAGATGCCACTTCTTCCATCAAATCCCTTCCTACAGCAGATTACAAATGGCGTTATCACGTTGCCGAAAATGTTGATTATACCAAACTGGCAAAACTGATCGACCAAGCAATGGATATAGACCGTTCCAAGTATACCGAAGAAACCGTCAAAACACTGAATAATGCCACCATATATGCCCAAAAAACACTTTGCGCCACTGTGGAATTATCACGTACGGCATTTCAGATGATGCTGGGAGGTTCTTTGAGCGAAGCTTACGGTTATCAAACAGGAACATTCGCTATTTCTCAGTCATTTTTCTCTTTTGCATTGGCTGTAATCCCCATCATTTGTTTTTTTGCTGCCTCTTTTGACAAAAAAAGGCATATCAAGCATATTATTTGTTTTGTAGGTGCACTCCTTTGCCTGTCGGATATTATTTTTACAATTTATCCGTATGTCGGTATTGGTGCTGTACTCTCCATCATTATGTATTTTTTGATTTGCGTGCTGAATATCGCCAGCATCTACGCAAAACAGCAAGAGGACTATATCGTAGCACACCCTGAACTGGAACAGGAATTCAGTGAGAAACATCCCCAGTTTGTCAAAGCATTGATCAACGAAAAAACTTTTGGAAAAGCTGCCAGAATGCCTACCATACAAGAACGTGAAGTAACCGCTGCCAAAAATGCAAAGAAAAAGAATAAAAGGAAATGATCCCTTATCCATTTCACACGTCAACGATCCAATTCGTAAATAAAACAAAAAAAACCGCACAGAATAAGCATCTTTCGCTTTTCTGTGCGGTTTTTATATCGTTTTATTCGGCCTTTAAAATGGTTTTTGCTTTTTGAATTTGTTCCTGTGTAGGTGTGGGAACGTTTTTCAATGAATAAGGAATGCCTAGTTTCTCCCACTTTGCAACACCCAGTGTATGGTATGGCAGTACCTCTACACGATCCACCGTTTGTAACCTGTCAATAAAAGAACGCATCGCCATCAGATCATTTTCATCATCTGTCAGCCCCGGTACCAGCACGTGACGGATCCACATATGCTTTCCGTTGTCCGACAGCCATTTTGCCATCGCAAGAACATTTTCGTTGCCGAACCCCGTCAACTCCTGATGACCTGCTGTATCCATCAGCTTGAGATCCAAAATAAACAGATCCGTTACGGCTGCCAGTTCCGTAAACGCTGCAAGATAAGCAGAGTCCATTGAAAACGGCTGTCCTGCCGTATCAATCGCTGTATGAACTCCATCTTTTTGGGCAAGTCGAAACAATTCCGTAACAAACCTTATTTGTAACAGTGGTTCGCCGCCGCTGACAGTGATCCCACCGTTGTTCTTCCAATATTGTCTGTAACGCTTAATACGATGGTACAAGTCAGAGGCCGTCCATTCTTCTCCGCCTGTTTTCCACGTTTCGGGATTATGGCAATATCGGCAGCGAAATTGACAGCCGCTCAAGAAAACCACAAAACGCACTCCCGGACCATCTACCAATCCGAAACTTTCAAGTGAATGGACATAGCCCTTAATAATTTCCGCCATCGTTCTTAAAGTGAAGCGTGGCAGGTACGTGCAATGACATCTTCCTGCTGCTCACGGGTCAAATCAATGAATTTAACGGCGTAGCCTGATACACGAATAGTAAAGTTCGCATATTCTTCTTTTTCCGGATGTTCCATAGCATCGATCAGCTTTTCAGTACCGAACACGTTAACATTTAAATGATGTGCTCCCTGATCGAAATAACCGTCCATTACTTGTACAAGATTAACCACACGCTCGTCTTCATTATGACCGATAGCGTCCGGATTGATTGTCTGTGTATTGGAAATACCGTCCAACGCCCAGTGATAAGGCAGTTTTGCCACAGAATTCAAAGATGCAAGCAAACCATTCTTTTCTGCACCGTAACTTGGATTAGCACCCGGAGCAAGAGGAGCACCTGCACGTCTGCCGTCAGGCATATTGCCGGTTGCCTTGCCATATACAACATTAGAAGTAATGGTAAGAATAGAGGTAGTCGGCTCGGAATTTCTGTAAGTATGGTGTTTCTTGATTTTATCAAGGAAGGTTTTAAGGAGCCATACGGCAATATCGTCTGCACGGTCATCATCATTGCCGTAACGTGGGAAATCACCCTCTGTTTCAAAATCGTAAATGATACCTGTTTCATCTCTGACAGGCTTTACTTTCGCATACTTGACGGCACTGAGTGAATCGACCACGTGTGAAAATCCAGCAATACCTGTTGCGAAGGTACGGCGTACATCGGTGTCGATCAAAGCCATTTCTGCTGCTTCATAGTAATATTTGTCGTGCATATACTGGATCAGGTTCAAAGTGTTGACATAAAGACCTGCCAGCCAATCCATCATATTTTCATATCTTTCGATCAATTCATCATAATCAAGGTATTCGGAGGTAATCGGTCTGAGTGCAGGACCTACCTGCTCACGTGTTTTCATATCTACGCCGCCGTTCATTGCGTAAAGCAAACATTTTGCAAGGTTGGCTCTTGCACCGAAGAACTGCATTTCCTTACCCGTTTGAGTAGCGGATACACAGCAGCAAATAGAATAATCATCGCCCCATACAGGCTTCATTACATCATCGTTTTCGTACTGAACAGAGCTGGTGTCGATCGAAATTTTAGCGGCATACTTTTTGAAATTTTCCGGCAGTGCCGAAGAATACAATACGGTAAGGTTTGGCTCCGGTGAAGGTCCCATATTTTCAAGTGTATGAAGGAAACGGAAATCGTTCTTGGTTACCATAGAACGTCCGTCGCTGCCGATACCTGCCACTTCCAGTGTTGCCCATACCGGATCACCTGAGAAGAGCTGGTTGTAAGACGGAACACGGGCAAATTTAACAATTCTGAACTTCATAACCAGATGATCAATCAGTTCTTGCGCCTCTTCTTCTGTGAGTGTACCGTTGTCGAGGTCACGCTGAATATAAATATCAAGGAAGGTAGAAACTCTGCCGACAGACATCGCTGCTCCGTTCTGCGTTTTGATAGCAGCAAGATAACCAAAATACAGCCATTGTACAGCTTCTTTGGCATTAGCGGCGGGCTTGGAAATATCATAGCCATAGGACTGTGCCATCAACTTCATTTCACCGAGTGCTCTGATTTGCTTGGCAATTTCTTCACGAAGGCGGATAACATCATCTGTCATTGTTCCGTCACCGCAGTTAGCAAGATCTTTCTTTTTTTCGGCAATCAGGTTATCAATACCGTAAAGGGCTACTCGACGATAGTCGCCTACGATACGGCCTCTGCCATAGGTATCCGGAAGACCAGTAATGATCTTGTTATGTCGAACCTTCTTCATTTCGGGAGTATAAGCATCAAACACACCCTGATTATGTGTAGTAACATACTCAGTAAAAATTTTGTGATTGAGCGGATCAGGCGTATATCCATTAGTTTCACATGCCTGCTCTGCCATCTTAATGCCTCCGAAGGGCATAAATGCTCGTTTCAGCGGTGAGTCTGTCTGTAAACCGACCACTTTTTCCAGTTCCGGTTCATCCTTAATAATATAACCGGGACCATAAGAAGTAATGGTAGAAACGATTTTCGTTTCCATATCCAGAATGCCGCCCTTGGCTCTTTCTTCTTTCTGCAGTTTCTTAATATTATCCCAAAGTTGATTGGTCGCCTTTGTGGGACCTACAAGAAATGAGGCATCACCGTCATAAGGACGATAGTTTTTCTGGATAAAGTCTCTGACATTGACTTCCAGTTTCCAAATTCTTCCTTCAAAGCCTTCCCAAGCTTTTGTATTTTCCATCGCCATCTTACAAAAAACTCCCTTCCGAAAATAAATAGTAAAACTGTATTTCAGACGTCTTTTAACGTTCCGACGTCTTGACGGTCAAAGACCGTGATAGTTGTGACAAATTCAGAGCAATCAACAGCGATATGGATAATGTCGTCAAATATAGAGTTAATTATTCCTATACTGCCCTTCATTTTGTCTTGCTATGGTTTTAATATATAGCTGATTTTATCTTTTGTCAACCTTTTATAGTATCCTGTCAAAATTATCGTCATTATTAATAAAATCTTAAAATCGGTTATGATTATTTGTCTATTTTCACTCTGCCAATTTGACCACAAATTACAACATATTGTGTATAAAAATTTTTTTAACCATAGTTATAGTATTTAAAGCCAAAAATGTTATTTTTCATTGTCACTGTCTGTCTTATCAAAAGCATCGGCTTTCTTTCCGTTATTTTTTGTCGGTATCTTTGACGGATTTTCTTTTTCATCGACAAACAGCCGCTTTTTGCACAAAGATACACCCTTCCTGTATCTTCTAAGCAAAAAGCGGCTGCTATTGCTGCAACCAATTCGGATATGCCCGTTTTCATTTCCAAATTGTGCAATTATAATATTACAATATTACCAAAAACTTGTCAATAACACAATCATAACTTAAAGAAAAATTAACAAATTGTACAACATTCGTCATCTTTTGTCATCTTTGGATCGCATTACACCATTGCATCTGCCAGTTCTTCCAGCTGCTTGACGGTATCATTATTCATTGCGGAACGAATGGTCACACTGACTGGGCAGATTTCTACATCCTTCATTCCCTCAAAATACTCACGCATTATTTTGCCTGCCATCGGTGCCCAAGAACCGTTTTCAACGATTGCTATTTTACGGCTGCGATAAGTCTTGATTTTCAAATGATGCAGAAAATCATTGGCAACCGGAAAAATACCGCCATCATATGTCGGTGCCATCATAATCATCTTACTGTAACGGAACGCATCTTCTATGGCTTCGTGAAGGTCACACCGTGTCAGATCGGAAATAACCACCGGTTTATCTGTTTTTGTTTTCAGTATCTCATAAAGCTTTTCTGCGGCTGCTTTGGTGTTGCCGTGTACAGAAGCATAAGCGATAAAAATACCGTCATCTTCTGCTTCGTACTTGCTCCAGATGTCATAAAGACGGATATAATAGCCGAGATTCTCGGTCAATACGGGACCGTGAAGAGGGCAAATTGTCTGAATATCCAGTTTAGCCGCTTTTTTCAGGAGTGCCTGCACCTGAGCACCATATTTACCCACAATATTGAAGTAATATCTTCTGGCTTCACAAGCCCAGTCATCCGGTTCTGCCTCTATCACGCCAAATTTTCCGAAACCATCGGCAGAGAACAGGACCTTTTCACTCTGCTCATAAGTTACCATTACCTCAGGCCAATGTACCATCGGTGCCATATAGAACGTCAGTTGATGGATACCAAGGTCAATGGTTTCTCCTTCTTTGACGGTAATGGCTCTGTCAGCAATATCAAGGTCAAAAAACTGTGGAAACATTTTGAAGGTCTTATCATTGCCGACCAGCTTCATTGTAGGATATTTTTCGGCAGCCTTTTGAATGTTATAAGCGTGGTCAGGTTCCATATGACTAATAATCAGATAGTCGGGTGTTTTTCCGTCCAGCACTTTATCCAGATTGTCGAACCATTCCTCTGTCTTTCTCTTGTCAATGGTATCCATCACGGCGATCTTATCATCAAGAATGACGTATGAATTATAGCACATCCCGTCAGGTACTGCATACTGACTTTCAAAAAGGTCAAGATCGGGGTCATCTGCTCCGATATACTTAATGTTTTCAGAAATATCTCTTATCATAAAATTGCTCCTGTCTGCCCGTGGGCCTAATTTTACGCAGCGGCAGCCGCAGGGCTTTGCCCTGCTGTCCCCTACAAGCCTTTAGCCTATATCAGGGAAGTTCTGTACAGCCGACTTTTCCATTATAATACAATTTAACTGTTTTCACAATAGACAATTCCAACGAAACGAGAAAATATCTCCATATAAAAATTCGGCACGAAAAGGTCGAATTAAATTCTCAACAGCTCAATGCTGCTTTTTTCTTTCCGGTTAGATACAGGAAAATACCCGTCAAACAGGCTGTCACTGATATAACCCCAACGGATATAGCGGGATAGCCCCATCCAGACACCACTTTTTCATTGTAATTATCTGTACCTGAAAGGATCAGTGCTGCCACCATACCGACTGAATTATTGATCGCAATATGTGCCCATGCGGCAGGCAATACCGAATGGGAGGATTTGGTCAGTTCTGTCAGATAAAAACTTAAGAACACGCACGATATACACATCATCCCAATACCCAAATAGGGATAAAAAATATAATCCTTGCCGAAATTATGACCGCATACAATCATCGGAGCGTGCCAGAGTCCCCAAATAACACCGCTGACAACAATAGCAGCCGGTGCTTTCATTAGCTGTTCCAATTTTGGCGTAAGGTAGCCTCTCCAGCCAAATTCTTCTCCAAACCCCTGTAAAATGCCAAAAATACTGATTGACAATACATAAATCACTGCGGTTAACACATCCCAAAAATCAAAATGCCGGATCATTTCGTTCAAGCTGCCTTCAGGCATCAATATCACCGCACACAGCAGCGAGATAAGTATTCCCATCACAATAGGCAGCAGCAAAGCAATGATTACATAGCGTAAATCACCTTTATCCTTGCACTTGATCAGACAATGGTCAAACCCCTCTTTGGTAATCATTCTGGTCAATATATTGGCAACGGCTGGGAAAAACATTGACACGGTAGCAAGAGGAGCATACCAGCCGTTTTGAATTGTCACTCCACACACCGCCATATAGATAAATTGCAGGATAAAAGGCGGTATAAATGCAAAAAACAAATAAATCAGAATTCGTTTGATTGTCAGTTGTTTATTTGTCATAGTACTCTCCTCCTTTCAGATACCATACACACGACAAACGGTAGGACAGATAAAAAAAACACATAGATAAAGCAGGTGTCAAGCGAAGAAAAATGGAAGAATTATCGCTCAAAGCGTCTTTAAGCCACAACAAAAAATTTTCCATAGAGCCAAATACAGACATATCTCCAAATAATCCATAAGTAATGATCACTAAAGCAATGACACCAAATAATACCATACGAAACATATTTCCCTGCTTGCTGCCAAAACGCACCAAAAAAGGTGTCTCTATCGCTCTGATTGTTAACTGTATCCACAAAAATTGAAGCAGCAGTACCGTATAAATCGTGATGTCGGTATCAGATATTGCACCTGCAATAGAATAGATCAGAAGACACCAAGTCGTCACAGTAATGGACAAGGCTGCAGAAAAAATATATTTGGAAGCGATTTGATGTCGGACACCCTCCGATGTAGAAGCAATCAATGACTGCCATTTTTTTCTCTCGTCCTGTTCATACAGTCCCTGTTCAAACATCCCCACCACCAGCATAATCGCGATAGAAGCTAACGTCAACACAAGACCCATCTGAAAGTCTTTTAATTCATCGGTCAAAGGAGCAACGACCATTATCGCAGAGAAAAAAACAATAACGCCCAAGGTTGCCAGCAATAATTTTTTATGGATAATAACATCTTTATACAAAAGACCATACATCAGCTGTCCCTCCTTTTGAAAACATTAATGGAAACATACCAATAGATGATCCCCGTTGCCAAGATACATATTATACTGATTGGCAGAAGCATACTTTTTACACTTTCGTATTGACTTCCTATTACTTGCAGCAAATCAAAATCATCGGAAACATCATCCAGACTCATCATAAGCGGAAAAGTAATGATAATGCCCAAAATACCAAAAAATCCTACTGCTGCTATTTCTACCGCCTGCTGCTTTTTTAAAACAATTCCCATTGTCAAATATAAAACAGAACCTGCACTGATCATCAGGAACAAAATTGTAATGTCACAAATGTTTTCCCAAGATAAACTATCTCCCGATAATATCGTAAACAGCGTCAGATAAGCAAAACTGATAACATAGGCTATAACCATCATTATTAGTCTTGACGCCAATTTTGCTCCTGCCATCTTATATTCGCCAAGCTCCGTGGTGGCACAAAAACGAATCCATCCCGATTGATAGTCACTGAATACCACTCCTCCGTCATCAGCAAAGGCGATCATCAGAATCGCACAAGGCGTATAACGCAGTACCCACAAGCTTTTTAAAAGTGAGCTTACCACTTCCTCATTGTGAGAAAGATTGCCAAATATCATACTAAGCCGCACCATTATAGTAAGAAGCCCAAATACGAAAAAAAAGACAAATGCCATACTATAATACTTCTTCGACAGCCAAAAATCCTTATACAGCAGTCCCTTCATCAGCGCCACTCCTTCTTGTTTCGATGTACATAAAAAAGCATAATTTCTTCCAGTGTAGTACGATCCATCATCAATCCCGAATACTTTTTTTCACATTTATCTTTATCACTGATCATTACTTCCGCACCAAAATCCGTCAATCTTGCACTGATCATATCGCCGGGTTCTATCTGTTGATAATCGGACTTTTTGCACTTAATCACAGCGTGTTTTTCCACCAGCTCATCTTTGTTGTCACTGAGCAGGATTTTTCCTTTGTCTATAAAAGTGACTTTATCAGCGATTTTTTCAAGATCGGTAGTAATATGGGAGGAAAGCAAAATGCTGTTGTTTTCATCCTGAAGATACTCAAGGAATATATCCAGTATTTCATTTCTGACAACAGGATCAAGACCCGTTGTTGCCTCATCCATAATCAGCAGTTTTGCCCCGTGGGAAAGTGCCGCTGCGATTTGAAGTTTCATTTTCATTCCTTTGGAGAGGGCCGCAATTTTCTTTTTTCTTGGCAGCGAAAATTGATCGAGATATGCAAAATACTGCTGTTTGTTCCAACCGGAAAATACATCGGAAAGGATAACGGAAAGCTGCTGAGCATTAAGGCCTTCATGGAAGGGTATTTCGTCAAAAACAGCAGAGATATGGTGTTTGATCTCATTTTCGTGTTTCACATTATCCATTCCCAGCATCCGAACGTTTCCGCTGTCTTTTTTGATAAGATTAAGAAGCAATTTGATCGTAGTGGTTTTTCCGGCTCCGTTCTGGCCGATAAAACCCATAATGCTGCCCTTGGGAACGCTGAAGCTGATATTATCGAGCGTAAATCCATCAAATTTTTTGGTCAGTCCATTAATTTCGATCGCATTTTGATAGTCCGCCATTGTCATTCTCCTTCGTGAATAATTTTCAAAAGTTTTTGTAATTCATTGAGGTCAATACCGCACATTTTTGCTTTATCGCTTGCCAATGTAAGATATTCCTCTATTTGTTTAAGACCTGCCTCACGCACCAATTCCTTATTCTGACGACAAACAAAGCTGCCTTTGCCTGTAAAAGACTCGATAAAACCATCCCGTTCCAACTCCTCATACGCTCTTTTGGTAGTGATGATACTAATTCTAAGCTGCTGAGCAAGAGTTCTCATCGACGGGAGTGGTTCTCCCTCCTGCAGTGTTCCATTCATAATCATTTCTTTGACCTGTGAAGTGATTTGTTCATATATTGGTTTTCCGCAGGAATTACTGATCATAATATCCATTCATTCACCTCAAAATGTATATATACAATATATACATTTTATAATAATTTCGTAAGCTTGTCAACATTTTTTTCAAAATTGTCGAAGGATTGTTTGATTACTAGGGCACGATAAAGCCCCTTACAAGACAACTTTGACTTGTAAGGGGCTGAACACATATTAAAATCGGGATTTTAGTTAACGGTTGCTGTAATCACCTTGGAGACAACCGCACCATCTGCATCGGTAATATCAATTCTGAAATCGTAACTGGTGGACAATGCAGGCTTGCAGGTAGCTGTCACTGCATTATTCTCGGCAGTAATGACCGTCCATTTTGCTGAAGCACTCTTTTTATAATAATACGTATAGGTATAGGGTGCTGTTCCGCCTGTTGCTGCTGCATTAAGCGTTACGGTATCACCGAGTGTAATGGAAGAATGGTTGCTAAGCTTCGCTTTATAGTTATAGGTAAAGGTTTTAGAAGTAACTGTGCCGTCAGTATCCTTAATATCAATACGGAAATCATAACTAACGGTGGAAGTCGGCTGACAAGTGGCTGATGACTTGGTACCGAACTCTGTACCTACCTTTGACCACTTGGTGCTGCTGCTCTTTTTGTAGTAGAAAGCATAAGCATATTCGTTAGTACCGCCTGTTGCCGCTGCATTAAGCGTAACACCATCATCGCTGATTGTAACAGTAGAATTATTCTTGAGCGGAGCTTTGACCTGTACCACAAACCCTTTGCTCTTGACAAGACCGTCTGCATCGGTAATATCCACTCTGAAATCATAAACTGTCGCAGCTGTCGGCTTATAAGCCGCTGAAATCGCTGTATCAGATTCCGCTGTAATTTTTGTCCATTTGGTACTGCTGCTTTTCTTGACATAATAACTGTAGGTATACGGAGCAAGACCGCCTGTACCTTCTGCTGTGAGCGTCACGGTATCACCAACTGTAATTCTTTCAGCACTAATGGTAGAATTATTAACAATAGGTGCCTTAACAATAACAGTAAATGTCTTGCTTACAATTACCCCTCTGCTGTCTTTTACTTCTATCTTGAAGTCATAATTATCTGCCGTGGCAGGTTTGTATTCAGCGGTTGTTTCTGTACCAAATCCACTGCCGATTGTTGTCCATTTATTGCTGCTGCTCTTCTTGCAGTAATAAGCATAGGTATATCCTTCAATACCGCCTGCCGCTGCTGCTGTCATTGTTACGGTGTCACCAATACCAATCTTTTCAGAGCTGACAGCAGAATTATTGACGAGAGGTCCGTTAACTTTAACAACAAATTCTTTAGAGGCTACTGTGCCATCGGTATCCTTGACATCAACTTTAAAGGTATAGGTATTAATGCCTGCCGGTGTAAATTGTTCTTCGGTACTTTCACCAAAAGCAGTACCGATCTTGGTCCATTTGGTGGCATCTCCCTTTTTATAATAAAAAGCATATCGGAAACTTTCTGTACCACCTGTTGCCGCACCGCTCAAAGTCACCTTGTCACCCTTCACGATAGTTTCTGCGTTAATAGTGGAGTTGTTAACAAGAACTTTCTTGACATTGACAGTAAATGTTTTGCTGACCACTGCACCGTTCTTATCCTTTACCCGCACCATATAGTCATACGGTACAGCTACAGAAGGCTGGTGGGTCACAGTTGTAGCGGTTCCGTACTCTGTGCCGATTTTTGTCCACGATGTGGAGGAACTTTTCTTCGTATAGAACGCATATTTGTAAGGGGTTGTACCGCTTTCTGCTGCACCTTCCAACGTTATCTTTTCACCGATCGTGATGGAGGATGCACTGATAGTAGAATTATTAATGGGAGGTTCTTTAACATCCACGGTAAATTCCTTGGATACAACAGTACCATCACTGTCTTTTACACTAATCTTGACATCATAGGGAACTGCAACACTTGGCTTAAATTCAGCAGTTGTATCAGTACCAAATTCTGTACCGACCTTGCTCCACTTACTGTTGCTGCTCTTTTTGATGTAGAACGCATAAGTATAAGGAGCGACACCATCCGAAGCCTGTGCAGTCATTTTGATGTTGTTTCCAAGAATAACGATCTTGGATTTTACACTTGAATTGTTTTTGAGAGGTTCAATAACCAATACAGAAAAGATTTGTGCTTTGGCTGCTCCTAATCTATCGGTCACTTCCGCTTTAATGTCATATGTACCTGCTTCTGCGGGATCAAACACGGCGGTTGACTGCATATCTGCCGTAGTATTGAATTTGGTCCAAGTGCTGTCGGTATTCTTTTTATAGTAATAATTAAATACATATTCACCCGCACCACCTTTCACAGAACCTGTTAAAGAAGCGGTACCTTCTCCCCTGATGAATTTTTCTGAATCGATCGAGAAGTCGGCCAAAATTTCGGGAATATCCTCAATACTGCTGTATCTTACGGGATCAGGAGAAAATTCATACCCTGTTGAGCGGTCTTTGGTCAAATGAAGTTCGTTGAACCCGACTGTATCCGCATTTTTTAATGTAACTTTCTGAACACCATAACCTGACAGAATAGTTTTATGGTTCTCTCTGGCATTAAAATTCCCGTCCGAACCGGTCTGAGTAAAGTTACCCTTTACTTCCAGCGTACCATTGGTAAGG
>CADCOE010000062.1 GCA_902802985.1 uncultured Ruminococcus sp. | reverse complement strand
CCCGATTTTACGCCTGTGGAGTTAGTAGGTTACGAGGACGATGAAGCAGGAAGCCCATTGGCTTTAGACAATGGGTAGTTCACGAAAAATGTTGTAAAATGTTATAAGTTGTAAAATGTTATAAAATGTAGATTGTCCAATCCAATGGAAAGGAAAATGGTAATGCTGGTAAACACAAAATTTCATCGGTGGATAAAATATTTATCTGTGTTGATGGCAATGATAATAGGGTTCACGACATCGTCCCTTCCGCAGTATAGTGCCGTTGAATTTGAATATCATCTGATTTCTGACAGGGACAAGAAATTTTATATGCTGCAAAATAATATCTCTGAATTTTATCTTTACGAAATAAAAGAAGATGGCAATATCACTACACTTTCACACGAAAAAATGGGGATGTCGGATTTGTGCGGCTCAGGTAAAGAGATTTTGATTTACAATATAGACGACAGATATGTGAATATATTAAAATATACCAACGGCAGTATCCGCAACAGTATTCTCGAAGATATTAGCTTAAAAAACAACTGCCTTGTGTCAGATTCTTCCGATAAAATATATGCTGTTGACAGCAGTACCCCGTCTGTTATCATTACCTATAACCAATATGGTGACGTGATCAATCGACTTGATGCAGGCAGTGATATTTCACAGTTGTTTCTTGGATGGGTTAGCGGAAAACCCTATGCGGTATGTTCGGACGGGGTGGTCAATATATCGGATGGATATGTTATAGATTGTGATGTTCCTGTGGCACCGCTTAATTTCAACAAAGATTTCAGCACAGATAGTATGGGGTGCGTTTTTGAATTTGATGATGCATACGGATTTTCAAAAATAACGGATACACATAATAGTTGTGCGGCGGTCATTGATGGTACTGTCTATGTAGCAAACGGTGTCAAAATTCAGCAGTTGGACAGCAGCAGCAATGTTTTGGCTGAATATGTATTGGGGAAAAATATTGATCGGATTTGTGCTTCCGGTAATCGACTTGGTGTTCTCAGCAACAATAATGTTTTTTTGGTATCGGCAGCAGATTTTTCTCCCCTGAAAACAGAACACGAAGAAAAGGCGGATGACGGTTCCAGCGAAAATTATGACATCAGCAGTGATACATACCGGTTGGAAAACGGAATGATAATGAACATTCCTCCCGGAACGACGGTCGCACAGCTTAGAAACCACCTTTCTTATGGCAGTAATGCCGTTTCCTTTACCAACCACCATCAGCAAATGGTGACGCAAGGACAAATCGGAACAGGATGGACGGTGACATTTAGTGGGAATGGACAATCTGAAAACTATCAAACCGTGATTTTTGGTGATCTGACGGGAGAAGGTAATATTAACACATTGGATACGAGGGAAGGAATGGACATCCTGCTGGGCAGTAAAAGTTGTGATGAGGTTCATTTTGCTGCGTTGGATATGAATTTTGATGGTCAAATCACCTCTTGTGATATTTGGTATATGATGCAGATCAAAAAATATCGCCGCAAAATTGTGAAATAATATGGTGGGGACTTTCCATTTCCTGTTATTTGGGATATAATGTTCTGGTGGGTTAAATAAGATCCTTGCATAAATTGCGTAATACCATCGTTCGGGAGATTGGAAAATGAAAAAAAATAAAGAAGTAAAATCGGATTTTCTCTGTGGATTATGGGACGGTATTCCTGTCGGACTGGGTTATCTTTCGGTATCTTTTGGGTTTGGCATTATGGCGGTCGGCTCAGGACTGACTGTTTTTGATGCATTCATTATTTCACTGACCAACTTGACTTCGGCAGGTCAGGCACAGGGAGTGACGGTGATCGCTTCAGGAGGAACACTTCTTGAAATGGCACTGGTGCAGCTGGTAATCAATATCAGATACGCATTGATGTCCCTGTCACTTTCTCAAAAACTGGATCAAAGTTTTACACTGCCACACCGTTTGTTGGCGGCTTATGGAATAACGGATGAAATTTTTGCTGTTTGCTCTACCAAAAATAGTACCCTTAGACCACGATATATGTACGGTACCGTTTTGGTGTCTATGAGCGGTTGGGTATCGGGAACTTTTTTGGGAGCGGCGGCAGGTGAATTGCTGCCTGCTTCGGTGACGGCTGCTTTGGGTATTTTACTGTACGGAATGTTTATTGCGATCGTTGTCCCGCCTGCTTCGAAAGAAAAAAGTATTTTATTTGTAGTGGTCATTACATCCGTATTGAGTGTTATGTGTCACTATTGGGTGCCGACTTTATCGGGTGGATTTGCTGTGATACTGTGTGCAGTGGCAGCTGCGGTGCTGGGTGCTGTTCTGTTTCCCCGAAAGGAGGAGGAAGAATGAGTATCGCTTTATATATTCTGGTAATGGCAGGTGTTACTTATTTGATCAGAGTGATCCCATTTGCCTTTTTCAGAAAAAAGATTAAGTCTGTTTTTTTGAGGAGCTTCTTATATTATGTCCCGTATGCTGTTCTAAGTGCGATGACTATACCGGCTATCTTTTACAGTACAGGAAATATCCTAACCGCAGTTGTCGGCACCATTACTGCCTTGGTGCTTGCTTACGTTCAGATGCCTCTTATCGTGGTGGCATTAGCGGCATCCGGTTCAGCATTTCTGACGGGATGCTTGATACCGTGAACCGCAAAATGAGAAAACAGAATGACATCCGCTTGATTTGTCATTCGGAAAGGCTTGATTATTTTGGGTGAATAAGGTAATATATAAAGAAGGTGGCAGATGCTGTCTTAATTTAAACATAGAGAGGACGATATTATGGCACAAAATCCTATCGTTACGATGACAATGGCAAATGGTGATGTGATCAAGGCAGAACTTTATCCCGAGATCGCACCCAATACGGTAAACAATTTTATTAGCCTTATCAATAAGAATTTTTATGACGGATTGACTTTTCACAGAGTGATCTACAATTTTATGCTGCAGGGCGGCTGCCCCGAAGGAACCGGCACAGGTGGACCGGGGTATCATATTAAAGGGGAGTTTTCACAAAATGGTTTTGCGAATGATCTCAGACATACTGAGGGCGTTTTGTCAATGGCACGTACGATGATCCCCGATTCAGCCGGCTCACAGTTCTTTATTATGCATAAACCGGCGCCTCATCTTGACGGTCAGTACGCCGCTTTCGGCAAAGTGATCGAAGGAATGGACATTGTCAATGCGATCGCAGAATGTGATACGGATTTTTCTGATAAGCCGTTGGATCCTCAGGTGATCAAGACGATGACGGTGGAAACCTTTGGCGTTTCTTATCCCGAACCGGAAAAAGTATAATAAAATCAAAGGTACTTTAATGAACTTCGACATTCATTAGAGTACCTTTTTGGTTATCTTGCATTGAGATATACTACATAGCGATCCAGACAGAAATTGAGTGTGGTCATCTTTTGAGCGTTTTCTTTGCCAACATAACGGAACAAACTTGGATTATAGGGCATTTCGGTCTGATCTTCCTGTCCTTCGGGATAGCGTAGAACGAAACCGTATTTATAGGCATTTTTGAGAAGCCAGCGATATTCACCGCTTTGTTCAAATCGGGCAGTATGCTTTGAAGCAAATGCGACAGCCAATCCCGTCTGCTGTTCGGCGTGATTACCTTTTGGTACTGTCAAAGCGGCTTCGTCCTGGGCTTTGGCACGGGTATCATTTTTTTCATCCATCAAGCGTTGTACTTCTAAATTGTACAGTTCGTTTTGTTCCTCAGTGGAAATATATCCGCTCTGCATTTGAAGAGAGAGATCGGATTTTTGGGCATCTTCCATCAATGCTCTTAAACTGTCGGATACAATGGCGTCAATACGAATATTTTCAAAATCAACCAAATTCAGTTTATAACCGGAAGGCAATGCGTTGCTCGGTGAAACAATGGTCAGCAGCTTTTCGGCGTCGGTATCGCTGTAGGTGGAGGTTTGCAGAGCATTTTCGTAATGGTTGTTTTGATCAATATGAGAAAAAAACTCCCGGATGCCGAAAAACAGAACAGCGGCAATCATAACCACCATCACAATGGGAATAATGATTAAAGCCAGTTTTAAGGAATGCATATTGTTGGACTTCACTTTAATATCACTGTGGGGAGGACGTTTTACTTTTTTACCGTAATCCTTTTTACTCAATGTGGATTTAACGGAGATAATATCATTCTTTTTGATAGTAATCACCCTTTTATCATTTGTCTTGAGTTGATGATAACATACCTATGTTATAAACTGCAAGTGTCATTTTATTAATTTTTCTGTAAATCTTGTAATTATCCAGAAAACATATTTTATTTGTCGAGCAGCGAAGAATATTCATTGATAATATCATTAAAATTCCAATAATGTTTGCTTTTTGCCTGCAATTAGACTATAATATTATAAACAAGTTCAAGGAACGTCCTATTTTATTTTTGTCAGGGGAGTAGATCAATGGAACTGAACAAAAGTACAATGTTAAAAATATTTTTTCTGTGTGTCTGTGTTATTCTTGTCTTTCTGGGCTTTCAGCATCTGGATATTGTTTTTTCGTTTCTGACGTGGCTGCTGGGAGTGCTTACCCCTTTTATTATTGCAGGATGCTGTACATTTTTTCTCAATGTCCCGCTCAAGGCAATAGAGAAGGT
The DNA here is from genome assembly GCA_902802985.1 of uncultured Ruminococcus sp. GTDB lineage: Bacteria > Bacillota > Clostridia > Oscillospirales > Acutalibacteraceae > UBA1213. The sequence goes on along the minus strand of CADCOE010000062.1, from coordinate 36,594 downwards.
ATTGTTTCGTTCCAAAGACGGTCAGCCTGTAGGCAAATTTAAGGAGAAGGCAAGACGGCCGATTGCGATTGCTCTATCCATCGGAATTTTTATCACTATCATCAGCGTATTTCTAACGATTATTATTCCCGAAATTGTGAATAGTCTGGCAATGATCGCAGAATCTATTCCCGGTTTTGTGCAGAGCGTTCAGGAACAAACGGTTAAAATCGGAGAAGAAAGTGAGTTCGTACAGCAGATTTTGGATATGGATATTATTGATTGGTCCTCCATAACCAATTTTGCAATCAATTTTCTGCAAGATAACGCAGGAAATATGGTGTCTTCAGCAATGACGGTCATTACATCCATTGTCAGCACAGCAGTCAATATTTTTCTTGGGGTCGTCATATCGATCTATACCCTGATGAGAAAGGAAAAGCTTTCCTCTGACCTCAAAAAACTGGTCTATTCTATTTTCCCGATGAAAGCTGCTGATTTTATTGTCGAGTTGGGACATCTTGCTAATCAGTCGTTTTATAACAGCATTACCGGTCAGATGACGGAGTGTATTATTATCGGCAGCCTGACTGCATTGGGAATGACTATTTTTGGTTTTCCATATGCGGCACTAGTGGGGGTGCTGATCGCTATTCTTTCGTGGATACCAATGTTCGGCGTTGGTATCGGTATCGTGATCGGTGCTTTGTTTTTGTTAACGACTGACCCGATGCAGGCGTTGTGGTTTGTTGTATTTATGATATGTTTGCAGCAGATAGAGGGGAATTTTATTTTCCCGAGAGTGGTTGGTTCCAATATGGGACTTCCGCCGCTCATTATGGTATCTGCCATTACGCTGTTTGCCAGCTTTTTTGGATTAATCGGCTTGTTGGTATGTGGTCCTGTCACATCTGTCTTTTATACCTTGGTCAAGCGTTTTGTGTACACCAAGATCCAGGAACGTCAGATACCTCCGGAAAAATATGAGATCGTTGTCGAAGTTCCTCAAAAGGACGACAAAAGATTTAAAAAACATTCCGATCCGATTGATTTGTCTGCTCTGGAAAAGCATTTGAAAAAACACGAAAAAAAATACAAAAGTAAAATCAAAAAATGATTTTCCGATTGCAGCGGTCGAGTGTGATAAAAACATTCGACCGCTATTTTAGATGAATATATCAAAAAACGAAAATTATTTAAGGAAACTATTGTAAAAATACCCTCCAATATGATAAAATCTATCATAGAGCTTTATGTGTTTTTCTATCATAAAGCGTTTTGTCACAAAACACAGCAGCCGTTTTACGATTGACGCTGCTGTCAGAAATAATTTAAGTTGCCGGAGGGATAGTCTTGCTGAAACTAAAAAAATTATTCAGCTGTATTCTTGCAATTACTACGATAATAGGAGGAAGTACTATAATGGGAAATGCGGCAGAAACGAAAAGTACGTCGTCTTCTAAGACCAGTTATGCACATGAACTGGATGCTAAAGCATATGACGGAAACGATTTGGGAGCTACCTACAGCAAAAAAGCAACCATATTTAAAGTATGGGCACCTACTGCATCGAGAGTTGCGGTAAGACTTTATACCACGGGCAGCTCCGAGGAAAAGGATGCACAGGAAATTACTACCAAAACAATGAAAAAAAATGATAAGGGTGTCTGGAGCATTGTCTTGGAGGGAGATCATAAAAATGAGTTTTATACTTACCTTGTAACTGTTGACGGTGTAACCAAGGAAACAGCTGATATATATGCCAAAGCGGCTGGGGTTAACGGTAACAGAAGTATGGTAGTTGATTTGGATGAGACCGATCCTGTTAACTGGGACAGGGACAGACACGTGTTATGTGATGATCCTACGGATGCCGTAGTGTGGGAAGTACACATTAAGGATTTTTCCAGCGGTGAAGTATCGGGTATTTCTGCAAAACACAAAGGAAAATATCTTGCCTTTACCGAAACAGGCACCACTTTGAACGGAGAAGGAAAAATTCCTACTTGCATTGATTATCTCAAGAGTCTGGGCGTTACTCACGTTCAGTTGATGCCGGTGTATGACTATGCCACTGTTGATGAGAGAGATACCGAGTCTGACCAGTTTAACTGGGGATATGACCCCAAAAACTATAATGTACCGGAAGGGTCTTATTCGACAGATCCCTACAAAGGAAGTGTGCGTATCAATGAATTTAAACAGATGATACAGGCACTGCATAATGCCAATATCGGTGTTATTATGGACGTGGTCTATAACCATACCTATACGGCAGAGGGAAGCTGGTTTGAAAATACCGTTCCGGGCTATTATTATCGCTTGAAATCGGATGGCAGCTACAGCGACGGTTCGGGCTGCGGCAACGAAACTGCCAGTGATCACCTGATGTACCGAAAGTATATGATCGACTCGATTCTCTATTGGACAAACGAATATCATATCGATGGTTTTCGGTTTGATTTGATGGGTGTGCACGATATTACTACAATGAATGAAATTCGTAAGGCACTCGATACCAAAGTAGAAGACGGCAAAAAAATTATTATGTATGGGGAACCGTGGACGGGCGGTAATATTTCTACCAAAGAAACTACTGCTGTCAAAGAGAATATGAAACAGTTGGATGATCGTATCGGTGCATTTAATGATACTTTTCGTGATGCAGTCAAAGGTCACGTGTTTAATGCTGTTGAAAAGGGATTTGTGCAGAACGGCAGTGGAAAGGGTAATCTTTTGGGCAGCATTACTGCCAATACCATACAAAGTACATCGTTTAAACAGCCTTCACAAGCAGTGACCTATATTTCGGCTCACGATAACTATACACTTTACGATAAATTGGTAATGTCTACTAAAAATGATATGTCCTATGACCAGCGTGATGAGGATCTTGTTTATATGAATAAGCTTGCCGCTGCGATTACACTGACCTCTCAGGGAATTTCGTTTATGCAGGCAGGAGAGGAGTTTGCAAGAACCAAATATGGTGACGGCAACAGCTATATTTCCTCTGCCAAAATTAATCAAATCAACTGGAATAACTTGGTTAAGTATGGCGATCTCAATTCCTACTACGCAGGCTTGATCGAGATCCGCAAGAACTTTAAACCATTTAGGGATGCCACCACAGACTCTGCTAAGTTGGTAAAATATTCCGATACGGATGACGGTGTGATTGCTTATACACTGGAGAATGTCCTTACAATGGGAAAAGAATGGTCCCACGTTGCTGTTGTTTTCAATTCTACCAATAAAGAGGTAAAGGTTAAGCTGAAAGCCAATGACGGCAAAAAGCTGCCGCAGGATTGGGTGATCGTTGCCGATAAAGTATCAGCGGGACTTAGAAATCTGGGAACTGTCAGCGGCAACGAGATTACAGTGCCGGCTAAATCCGCTATGATACTCGCTGACAAAGAAAGCTTTGAAAAGCTGGCACTTCATACCGAAAGATGCAGTGTCAAGGTAGAATATAAGGACGCTGAAAGCAATGAACTGATCGATGTCAGAATGCTGACGGGAATAGAGGGTAAATCCTATCACGCCGAACCGGAAGCCGCTCTTGAAACGGATTATGATATGGATAGAGTAGATGGCGAAGCAGAAGGTATCTTTACCAGAGCCGATAAGACTGTTACGTATTATTACAAAAAATTTCGTGGTCAGATTTACCGGCTTACCGTGAATTTCCTCAAAGAAGGCAGTGACCTTTTGGGTTCGGGAGATACGGAAGTGGCAGAAAGCATTACGGAAAGAGTCAGGGATGGCGCTCAGTATACGGCATCTATTCGTGATGTGGAAGGAATGGTTGTGGATCTGGGAATGTTTCCGACCAATGCGGTGGGATATATCAGCGGCAATGATGTAACCGTAAACTATTACTATAAACCTAAGGAAAAGTGCGATTTGGTTCTTCATTATTATAACGCAGGCGGTTTTGAAAAAGTGGGTGCTTATGTTTATACACCGTCTGAAGAGGAGGAAGTGTCGGAATATACCGAAAAAATGCCCGGTACGGAAATGAATGCCGATAAGGAACTGGGCGAAGGATGGTATACGCTGACAGTGAAGGATATAGGAAATATTTCCGACTTATATGTTAAGTTTACCGATATGGATAAGAAAGTCGATTCCGGCTCCAACAGTGTGGGATTTAAGGTCAAAGAGCAATCGTGGATCAAAAACGGAGCAGTCAGCTATGCCGGTACAGTTAATGTGATCCACGTGCAGAGCAACGGTAAAGTGCTTAAAACACAGCAGATTACAGGTCAGGCAGGTACTGAGTATGCGACGGCAGAGATCAGTGTGGAAGGTCTGACTGTGACAGCGAAAACCTCCAACACCAACGGTAAATATACGAATGCACCGATTTACGTTATCTACAGCTATGGAGATCCACCTATTACAGAAAAACCGATTATGCCTATTATATTGGGGCTGTGTATATCGGGAGCGGCAATGCTGATTGCGGCAGGTGTGGCAGTGGTATCTTATCGAAAACGCAAAAGAAGATTGATCTAATATAAAATGATGATGAAACGATCTGTTTCCGCAATGAGTACATTACGGAGGCAGACCGTTTGTTCGTTGCGTTGCTAAATGACAGATATTTGACAAAAATTCCCCGACAAAATGATATTTGTCGGGGAATTTTTGTCGATTAACTTACGGTCATTCCTGGGTGTATGTTTCGACAGTGGGTTCCTCATCTTCTGTGTCACAGAATGATTTGTAGGCAAAGATGAAGGAAGGGATGGCACAAATAGCCCCCAGTTCGGCAAGATTATCAACGGTAAAAGATCCACGCTTCATATGGAACAGTTTAATGATAAATCTCGTTACTACATCGGTATGTCCTAAGGAAGAAAGGGTTGCAAGAATAAGAATCAATAATCCGACGCCGCCAAATAGCAGAGCGGCAGTAAGAAACGGCTTGTTTTTGAACATAGGATATTTCCTCCTTTTTAGTATAGGATTGCTCCGTATTTTTTGACAAGTGCGTTAAGTTCGTTTTCGTTTATATCACATCGTGAGTCCACAAGAAGTCTGCCTTGATAATAGCGAAGTGCAGCTTCCAGTGTAACGCTGTTGTTGGTGTGAATGAGGAAAGGAAGCCGTGACATAGAAGCATTTTCTGACAGCATTGCTGCATCATCTGTGGAATACAGGTTGATGTAAACGGCATCAATGGTTTCATCGTCCATATTAATAATGTCATCTGTCATTCCGTAGGAGCAGTCCATTGGTTCGGATAATTCCGGATTGTCGGGCAAAAAGAATGCTTCACATTCAACAGCAGCGGCATAACTGTCCTTTTCGGTATTCGGATCAAAGGCAGAAGGTGTTTGCTTGAAAATCGCCGCCTTTTCCTTGTCATATTGACACGCTTTATCAATAAACACCGAAGCCCCGCTTTGGGCAAGACACAAAAGCCGGTCTTTATCGGCTGTTCTTGTATCCATTACAGCAATGAGTGGAATTTCTGCGTGAGGAAATATTTTTTGCAGCAGTAGGATTTCAGCCGTAATGCCGTCGGAGCAATCGATACCGAAAGCATCCGCCCCAATGGACTGCAGTGTGATAAGAGCCGCTGTGCAGTCTGTACCATTGGGATTTTTTCCGTCGGCATCTACATTCATTGTAACAAAAACAGGAAGATTGAGTGATTTTGCCGCCAGCACGCCTGCTCTCATATCCCATAGATTGTTTTGGTTTTTCAGCATCACGAAATCTACATCTGATGATTTCAGCAGCGTCATTTTTTCAAGATAGGCAAAATAAGCGTCCTCAAAAATATTTTTGGTGTAAGGCGGTTTAAACAATTTAGTGGGCATCAGTACACCGCCTGTCAAAACATCGGTTCCTGCTGTTTTTTTGGTGACCTGCGTGAGAAAAGTGATGTAATGTGAAAATTCCTCATCTAGTCCGTATTCCTCCAAACGATCGTGAGTCACGCCGCCTGTGGGAGAAAAAACAGCATCCGCACCGTTAGCAATAGCTTGAGATTTAGCTTTTGTCAGTATATCAGGATGGTCAATGATCACTGTTTCACTGCATTGATACTCGTTATCTGCCGTGACAAGACAGTCACAATCAGCTATTCCGTCACACAGCAGAGGCAGTCGGAACAAAAAACTCATTTTTTGCTCATTCTCCTTACATTGACTCGGGAGCTTCGATTTTGAACATATGCAGAACATTGGCAATGACCGTTCTGGTGGCAAGACAAAGTGCCAGACGTGCCTGCATTAAGCTCTCGTTGTCATTTTTGACACGGCAGGCGTTATAGAACTTATGGAACAACGTTGCCGTATCGTAGAGATAACGTGTAATTCTGGACGGATCATAGTCTTTGGCAGCAGCAATGATCTCGTCGCTGTAGGCAGCGAGCTTATTGATCAGTTCGATTTCTTCGGCAGCGGTCAAAAGCTCATAATCGGTATCGGTGCAGTTACGTGCCTCAATGCCGTCCTCCCTGAGGTTTTTAAGAATGTTGCAAATTCTGGCGTGAGCATATTGAACATAATAAACAGGATTTTGAGAAGACTGTTCGATGGCCAGATCCAGATCAAACTCAAAATGGCTGTTGGCTTCACGCAGATTGAAAAAGAAACGTGCGGCATCGATGGGGATCTCATCCAGAAGAGTTACCAGTGTAATTGCTTTGCCGCTTCTTTTGGAAATTTTGATAACTTCACCGTTGCTCATCAAACGTACCATCTGCATCAAAACAACATCCAGTCTTGACGCATCCACGCCAAGTGCAGTCAAAGCTGCTTTCAGACGGGGCACATAGCCATGGTGATCGGCACCCAGTACATCGATCGCTTTGTCATATCCTCTTGTGACGAGTTTGTCATAGTGATAGGCGATGTCCGGTACTACGTAAGTGGGGATACCATTGGAACGAACCAGCACGAAGTCTTTATCGGCACCAAATTCAGTTGCTTTAAACCACGTAGCTCCCTCCAGTTCATAGGTATGACCCTTTTCTTTGAGAAGCTCGACGATTTTTTTAACAGCACCGCTGTTGTGCAGGGTACTTTCTCTGAACCAACGATCATAGCGGATGCGGTATTTCAGCAGGTCACGTTCCAATCCGGCAATATTGAGAGGAAGGGCATAATCGACCAATGCTTTTCTTCTTTCTTCGGAGGAAGTATCAACATATTTGTCGCCGTTGATTTCTGCAAAATTTTTGGCATGGTCAATAATATCCTGACCTTTATAGGCATCCTCAGGAAGTTCTACGCCTTCTTTATAAAGCTGTAAATATCTGACTTCCAGTGAAGTGGCGAATTTTTCGATCTGATTGCCGGCATCGTTCACGTAAAATTCTCTTGCTACTTCATAGCCGGCAACATCGAGTACGCTTGCCAGTGAGTCACCAATGGCACCGCCTCTTGCATTGCCAACGTGCATCGGACCTGTCGGGTTAGCGGAGACAAATTCTACCAATATTTTTTTACCCTGACCAAAGTCGGAACGTCCGTAATTTTCTCCTTGTGTTTTGATTTCCTCCAACACAGACGCATAATAAGATCTGTCAAAGAAAAAGTTGATGAAACCGGGACCGGCAATTTCAAAACGTGAAAGCTTTGTGCCGTCCAGACAGATGTTTTGGGTGATGATCTCGGCAATTTTTCTTGGTGCAAGGCGAAATACCTTTGCCGATACCATCGCTGCATTAGTGGCAAGATCGCCGTGAGAGCGATCAGCAGGAATTTCAACGGTAAAATCGGGCATTTCTGCCGAGGACAGAGAACCTTCGGAAATGGCTTTTGCGACAGCATCATTAATTGCTTTTTTAAGACTGCTGACTGTTTGTGCCGCTGTTGACATAATTGGTTGCCTCCTCAATTTTTAAGATCAGTTCATTTTGACTGGCAAGTTCGGACTGTATGTCGATGGTATATCGTACTTCCAGCTCACCGCCGTTATCGTTCAATGTATTTTTGACCATTTCGGTATAAACGCCGAGAGTGATGATGCCAAAACTCGTTACATATTCACATTTGTGACGGACGCCTTTTTCCAAAATCAGTTTGTGACTTTCCTCGCCGCCTTTGATTACGGTGACAATATTATTTTCGTCCACCTTAACAGTGGTTCGGTACCGGCGGTTTGGATTTTGGGCATCGTATTCATTATAGGTAATATATCGCCTGCCATTTTTCATAACATAAGCTGCTGTTGTTTTAAGCTCCACTTTGTCTGACTCGCCGTTGACAAACTGCTTGCCGAGAACGGACAGAATGTAGTTTTCTTCCATAATTATTAAAAATCCTTTCCTGCCGCAGCTGTTCAGAGTGCGACCTGTTCAATACTAATGTGTGAAACCTTACCCTCGACGCTTTTGTCAAGGAAGATCTCTGCTGTTTTTTCAAAGCTTTCCACGGTATCGCTGACGTAATAACGACAGCTTCCTATTTTATTGGCAGTATTCAGCAGGTTGTTTTTACTCAGAAGGTGAGCGGCATAGAGTGCTGTTTCTCTTCCCGAATCAATCAGGGTGACGTTATCCCCCAGATAATCGGAAATGGCTTTAGCGATGATCGGAAAATGGGTACAGCCCATAATCAGCGTATCAATTTTTTCTTTTTTCATATCGCAAAGGTATCGTTCTACTACCAGTCGGACGATTTCATCTTTTTCGGAAATAAATCCGCTTTCCACCAGCGATACAAACAGTGGGCAATCCTGTTGATATACCTTTATTCTGTTATTGCGAGCCAGTATTTCGTTTTTGTAAGCACCGCTGTTGATGGTAGCGGAGGTGCCGATCACACCTATCCTGCCATTGCGTGTGGCATTGGCAGCCGCCGCAGCGGTAGGGACAATCACACCGGTAAACGGTACAGGGAGCGTGTCGGGCAGTTCAAGAGCATTGGAACTGACCGTGCCGCAGGCAGCAATGATCATCTTGACCCCCTTGGAAAGGAGAAATCCGGCATCCTGTTCGGCATATTTAATGATAGTTTCACGGCTTCTGTTTCCGTAAGGGACACGGGCGGTATCTCCGAAATAAATAATATTTTCCTGTGGAAGAACTTTGACCAGCTCTTTGACCGCTGTCAACCCACCTAATCCCGAATCGAAAACGCCGATTGCCTGTTCAGACATTTTTTTCAGACCTTTCATAAGCAAATTCTATCAGTCGCTCGATTAGGTCAGTGCCTTCGATGTCGCAGGCCGCCATCAATTTGGGATACATACTGATGGAGGTAAAGCCGGGAAGGGTATTAATTTCATTCAGCAGTACACGACCTTCATCGGTAACAAAAAAATCGACTCGGGAAAGTCCTGTGCAGCCCAGAGCACGGTAGGCTTTCAATGCAGTCACTCTTAGTTTATAGATCAGCTCGTCGCTGATGCGAGCCGGAATAAACAACTCCGAAGCAGCGTTGTTATATTTGGCGTCATAGTCGTAAAATTCGCTGGCAGGGGCAATTTCTCCCGGAATGGATGCCATAGGATCATCATTGCCCAGTACGGCACATTCGACTTCTTTTCCCACAATATTTTCTTCTATGAGGATCTTACTGTCCTCTTTCATTGCCGTTTCAATGGCTTTTTGCAGTTCTTCACGGTTCGATGCCTTGCTGATGCCTACCGAAGAACCTGCATTGGCGGGTTTGACAAAAACAGGATATTTTAGCAAAGCTTGTTCTGTCTGTTCGATATATTTATCGGGAGATTTTTGATAGTCGCTCGAATAGAACCACGTGAATTTTGCCTGATCAATTCCGCATTGTTCTAACATAATATTAGCAACGACTTTATCCATACAGTCGGCAGAGGCAAGAACACCGCAGCCTACATAGGGAATGCCTGACAGTTCAAACAATCCTTGTATGGTGCCGTCTTCGCCGTTTTTGCCATGAAGAACGGGGAAAATGACATCCAGTTTGATGATCTTGCAGCCCCCTTCCGTGATAACGGCAAGACCGGCAACGGATGCGTCGGGAGTAATAAAGGCGGTTTTATTATTTTTGTCATCTTCCCAGCTGCCATCAGAAATCGCTTGTGTGCTGCCGGTATACAGCATCCACTTTCCTTTTTTGGTGATGCCTATAGTAAGAACTTCATATTTGTCTGTGGGAATTTTGCTGATCACATACGAAGCCGAAATCCTTGAAATTTCATGTTCGGATGATTTTCCTCCAAAAATAACTGCAATACGTTTTTTCTGCACAATCAATCACGCTCCTGCCAAATTCAATACATTATTACATATATCAGAGCTGAACGGATAACGCTGCAGCGGCAAAGAATATCCGACAGTCTGTATAACATTATATTACAACTTACTATAATAGCATATAATTCGATTTCGTGCAATTCAAATTTTATGATACAGATCTTATCTGTATTGAGAACTTAGTGGTGTTATCAAAATGCTTTTGTGCAAAATGCCGAATATGGTGCCTCATTTTTGAAAAATACGAAAAAGGCTTGATTTTTACAATGCATAATGATATTATATATAGGAAATTGTTACAACTTTGATACAAATTTCCTCCGACAGTTAAAATCTTGTAATTGTCGTGAGAGTTTTTTAACAGATGGATGCATTTTTGAAAGGAGTTTTAAGTAACAATGAAAAGAACATTCAACAAGGTTATCGCATTGGCACTTGTTGCTGTAATGGCAACTGCTATGTTTGTCAGTGGAGCAACACTGGCAATGGCGGATTCCAGTACTGGTGTCGGACTTGCGGCTCACGCACTCAAAGCGTATCGTGAGGGTTGGAGCTATGTATGGGGCGGTACCGCTTATGGTGCTGTTGACTGCTCAGGTCTGATCGCTTCTTATAACGGTGTAGGCGGTATCAGAACCGATATGCTCGCTTCTTCAAGCGAATGGGGCTATGTCAGTGCGGGTGTTCCCCGTATCCACGGTCTGGGACTTCACCAGCCGGGACATATCGGTGTTTATATCGGTTCCGGTATGGCTGTGGATGCCAGAGATGAACATTCCGGCGTTGTTTACCACAATGTGGGCAGCAAAAGTTGGGCTGAATGGTTCAAGGTAGCAGGTGTTTCTTATCCCCAGAACGGATGGGTGCTGCTGGATGGCGATTCTTTCTATTATGAAGACGGTCAGTATATTGTCAGCACATCAAGAACGATAGATGGTGTTACATATTCTTTTGATGGTGCAGGCGTTTCCGATATTGCTCCTCCTTCCGGTGCTTATCAGGCAACCGATTATTCCTCCGCCACCGCTCCCGTTGTTACTAAAACGGAAGAGGAAAAAACAGAGGAAAGTTCTGCCGCACTTGGTGAAGGTACTGTGTTTGCAGAGTCCAGCGAAGAAGAAGTAAGCGTTGAGGAATCAAGCGAAGAAGAAAGCATTGAAGAGTCCAGCAAAGAAGAAAGCATTGAGGAGTCAAGCAAAGAGGAAAGTGTTGAGGAAGCCGCTGAAGAAATCAGTGTTGAGGAATCAAGCGAAGAAGAAAGCATTGAAGAGTCCAGCGAAGAAGTAAGCGTTGAGGAATCAAGCGAAGAGGAAAGCATTGAGGAATCAAGCGAAGAAGAAAAGATCGCTAAGGTGACATTTGAAGAAATCAGCGCAGAGGAAAGCGTTGAGGAATCAAGTGAAAACAGCATAGAGGAAAGTAAAGAAGAATCCAAGGAAGAAAGCAAACAGGAATCTATCGCAGAACAGTCTGATAAGACAGAATCAAAGGAAGAATCAAAGGAAGAGTCCAAAGAAGAGTCAAAAGAAGAGTCAAAAGAAGAGTCAAAAGAAGAATCCAAAGAAGAATCTACCGTAAAAATTGTTGTAACGATTGCACAGTATGACGATAAAGATACAGAGGATAATAAAATAGTCAGCACCATCCAAACAAAGCTCTATGAGCTGGGCTACCGTTCGGACAAGGCAACAGGCTATTTTGATGATAATACGATCGCTTCCGTGATGGTATTTCAAAATGTCAACGGTTTGGATGTAACAGGTATCGTTGATGGTGATACTTTTGAATTGCTTACCTCTGAGAATGCAGTTTCCAATTTCTTTACCCTTTATGAGGGTCTGGCAGACGGTGAATCATCTGCATTTGTGTCCACGCTTCAGAAAAGATTGACCGAACTTAAATATTTTTATGGTGACATCAAGGGCTTTTATGATGATTTGACAGCCAATGCCATTAAGAAATTCCAGTCAGATAACGGTTTGGATGCAACAGGTCTTGCAGATGAAGAAACACAGAGATTGGTTTACTCTGAAACAGCACAGGAAAATCCCGATGCCGGCAGCGTGATGTTTGGTATGAAGGGCGATATGGTAACTAAGATGCAGAAAAAATTGATCGAACTTCGTTACCTCTCTGGTACAGCAAACGGTACATTTGATAAGGCAACACTGGAAGCAGTGTACGCTTATCAAAAAGAGACAGGTTTGGAAAAGGCTGACTTTCTGACAGAAGAACAGTTGAATGTGCTTTACTCTGATGCTGCTAAAAAATCGTCCGCTTATAACGTACTGAAATATGGCTATGAGGGAGATGATATTGCTGATATTCAGACAAAATTGGCAGGTCTGAAATATTACAACGGTAAAACTTCCGGTGTTTATACCAATGAACTGGAAACTGCTGTTAAAAAGTTCCAAAAGGAAAACGGTCTGGATGCAACAGGCATAGTAGATGATAAGACACTGAATATGATCACTACAGAAGCACAGAGAGAAAACCAGAAAACAGGTGAACAGCTTATTCTGAAAACTTCTGCTGTCGCTGATGATGCTTTTGCCGGTCTTGCAGAAACCAAGACAGAAAAGCTTGCGATCGCTGAAGAAGAAAACAGCAATATGATGAATGCTCTCCTCATCGGTATCATTATCTTCGCTGTTGGTACAATGACCATTGTGGTTATCGTGAAAGTTAAGAAAAAGAAAGCGTCTACTGTAACAATGGTGGATTTTAAATAATTAATCGTTAATGAAAAAGGACAAAGCAAAAACGCTTTGTCCTTTTTTTATTTTGTTTTTCTTGCCCATTTTTTCCTCAGCAAAAAAACAATTTTGGCTGTTTTGAAAAACTTTTTTGAGCGTTTTCGACACATCAAGTATGTTACTATAAATTGCCGTTAAAGATGAATTTTGAGTGCATCATCACAGAATTTCGTGAATATATTCCAGCTTGGAATAATATTGTAAAAGTTTAACAATATTTCATAAAAAGAATAGAAAAAACACTTGAAATTTATCCAAATTTAAGCTATTATATATGTATATAAATAGAAGTTTACTACAAAGGAGTTGTTATATATGCAGCTTGGCAACGGTGAAAACAATGAACGTTCGGCACTGGATCTGTTTCACAGTGGTGAAAATTATCATTCTTATCGTTTTATGGGTGCCCATAAAGCCACCATTGACGGGACAGACGGTGTAATGTTCAGAACGTGGGCACCAAACGCAAAAACGGTTTCTGTTGTTGGTACCTTTAATAACTGGGATCGCAGTGCACACAGAATGAACCGCATTTCTGACGGTGGTGTATGGGAATGCTTTATCGCTGATCTGGTGGATACTTATGCGATTTATAAATACAGCATTGAAACTTATGATGATGTTTGCATTATGAAGTCTGACCCCTATGCTTATCACTACGAGACCCGACCCAATAATGCATCGGTATTCTATGATTTGGATGGTTACCAGTGGCACGACCAGAAATGGGAAAAAACCAAAAATGAAAATGAATCGTACAGCCGTCCGATGAATATTTACGAGGTTCACGCTGGATCGTGGAGAAAATATAAGGATGGTAGCTATTTTTCTTATAGTAAGCTTGCCGACGAATTGATACCGTATGTCAAGGATATGGGCTATACTCATATTGAACTGATGCCGCTCACAGAGTATCCTTTTGATGCATCGTGGGGCTATCAGGTGACTGGCTATTATGCAGTGACTTCTCGTTATGGCAGTCCGTTCGATTTTATGGAATTTGTGGATAAGTGTCATCAGGCAGGCATCTCTGTTATTATGGACTGGGTTCCTGCTCATTTTCCGAGGGATGCTTTCGGTTTGGCAAGATTTGATGGTACCCCTTGTTATGAGTACGCTGATCCCCGTAAAGGAGAACATAAGGATTGGGGTACTCTCGTATTTGACTACGGCAGAAACGAGGTCGTCAGCTTTTTGATTTCAAGTGCGATTTTCTGGATGGACTACTATCACATTGACGGTATTCGTGTGGATGCGGTCGCATCAATGCTTTATCTTGATTACAGCAGACGTGACGGGGAGTGGGTACCTAATAAATTTGGAGGTAAGGAAAATCTGGAAGCGGTTGCTTTCCTCCAAAGACTTAACGAAGCAGCATTTAAGTATTATCCCAATGTGTTGATGATTGCCGAGGAGTCTACCTCGTGGCCGATGGTGTCACGTCCGACATATTCGGGAGGTCTGGGATTTAACTATAAATGGAATATGGGCTGGATGAATGATATGCTGCATTACATATCGCTGGATCCGCTTTACAGACCGTTTAACCATGATAATCTTACTTTCTCATTCTTCTATGCCTTCTCTGAGAACTTTATCCTTCCTATCTCACACGATGAGGTAGTATACGGAAAAGCTTCTCTTATCAATAAGATGCCCGGTAACTATGAGCAGAAGTTCGCAGGAACAAGAACCTTTATGGCGTATATGATGGCTCACCCCGGTAAAAAACTGACATTTATGGGTACAGAATTTGGCCAGTTTAAGGAATGGGATTATGCGTCCGAGTTGGACTGGCTGCTGCTGGATTATCCTGCCCACAGTACCCTCAAATATTTCTTTAAGAGATTAAATGAATTTTATCGTGACAATTCCCCGATGTGGGAGGTTGATTATTCGTGGGAGGGCTTCTCGTGGATCTCTAATGATGACTATACACAAAGTGTCATCAGTTTCCGCAGAATTGACAAAAAGGGCAACGAAATTATTGTTGTTTGTAACTTCCAGCCGATGCTCCGTGAGGATTATCGTATAGGTGTGCCGATTGACGGTACTTACAGTGAACTGTTCAACACGGATGCCTCTGAATTTGGCGGTTCAGGGCTTTCTAACGGCTCAGCCATTGTTTCTGATAAAATACCAATGCATGGATTTGAACAGTCTATTTCGCTGACGCTGCCGCCAATGTCCGTTATGTACTTTAAATGTGTTCGCAAAAAGCCTAAGAGAAAGCCGAAGGCAGCAAAGTCTGAAACCGAAAAGACTGCCAAAAAAACAACCAGAAAAAAGACTGCTAAAAAAACAGATGAAACACCGATTGAGTCGGCAGATGCCAAAACCGCTGTCAGTGCTTCTGCGGAGGAAACACCAAAGGAAAAAACAACCAAAAAATCTACAGCTAAAAAATCATCGGCTAAAACATCTGAATAAATTGATCATTTAAAGATCATTAATGATAATTTTCTATTAAAAAATATAAATTATTATTGATATGAAGGAGGAATAATAATGTATCCAAAGCAAGAAGTAGTTGCTATGCTGCTTGCCGGCGGACAAGGTAGCAGACTGGGGGTACTTACACAAAAACTGGCAAAACCTGCAGTCCCTTTTGGGGGAAAATATCGTATTATCGATTTTCCGCTTTCCAACTGTGTTAACTCCGGTATTGAAGCCGTAGGTGTGTTGACACAGTACCAGCCGTTGGTGCTCAATGAATATATTGGAAGCGGTCAGGCTTGGGATCTGGACAGTATGAACAGCGGCGTTCGTGTTCTTTCACCGTATCAGCAGGTAAAGGGAGCAGATTGGTATTCAGGTACGGCTAACGCTATTTATCAAAATATTAATTACATAGATCGCTACAATCCCGATTATGTTGTGATCCTCTCGGGTGACCATATTTATAAAATGGATTATTCGAAGATGATTGCTTTTCACAAGAAAAAAAATGCCGATTGTACTATCGCCGTTATTGATGTGCCGCTTGCTGAAGCTTCCCGTTTCGGTATTATGAATACTAATCCCGATGGTTCTATTTATGAATTTGAGGAAAAACCGAAACAGCCCAAAAGTACTAACGCTTCTATGGGTATTTATGTATTTAGTTGGAATAAACTCAGAAAGTATCTGATCGATGATGAAGAAACAGAAGGTTCGTCACACGATTTCGGTAAGGATATTTTGCCCAAAATGCTGAGTGATGGTCAAAGAATGTTTGCTTATCAATTCCAGGGCTATTGGAAAGATGTAGGAACGATTGACAGCCTTTGGGAGTCCAATATGGATCTGCTTGATCCGAATATTCCGCTGGATCTCAATGATGAATCGTGGAAGATTTATTCAAGTAATCCGGTGGTTCCTCCGCACTATGTATCTTCTACAGCAACTGTTCAAAATTCCCTGATCTCCGATGGCTGCGACATCAGTGGTTCGGTAGATTTCTCGGTACTGTTTAACAATGTTACCGTAAAAGCAGGTGCAGTGGTACAGGATTCCATTATTATGCCCGGCAGTGTCATCGAAGAGGGAGCAGTGGTTCAGTACGCTATCGTTTCCGAAAATACGGTGATTGGCAAAAATGCGGTGATTGGAGCTCGTCCGGAAGATATAGAGGACAAAGACAACTGGGGTATCGCAGTAATAGGCGATAACTTAAAAATCGGAGCCAACGCCAAAGTGGCGCCGAAGGCTATGATTTCAAAGGATATTGAGGAGGTAGAATAATTATGCGTGGAAATAATATAATGGGTATTATCTTCTCAAATCTTCACGAGGACCTTATCAGTGAAATTACCGATAGAAGAACAATGGGTGCTGTGCCTTTTGGCGGCAGATACCGTTTGATCGACTTCCCACTTTCCAATATGGCCAACTCGGGTATTAACAAAATCGGTGTGCTTACCAAAACCAATTACCAGTCTTTGATCGATCATCTGGGCACAGGTAAAGCGTGGGGTCTGTCGAAAAAGCGTAACGGTCTTTTTATGCTTCCTCCATTTGCCAATACCTCTGAATATTCTAACAGAATGACCACACTCAATTCGATTATGCCTTTCTTCAAAAATTCAACAGAGGAGTATGTTGCGATTTCGGACTGTGATACGGTCTGCAATATTGATTATCAGAAAATATGCAGTAAGCATCTCGAAAACGGTGCAGATATTACAGTTGTGTACAAACGGGGTCATCTTCCCTCCAAGCTGCATGATCCTACCGTATTTTCGTTTGACTCCAAGGGTAAGGTTATTGACGTTTTGATCAATCCCAATATCACAGGCAGCTGCAGCTATTATATGAATATGCTCCTGATCAAACGTGAACTGCTGATGGAACTCATCACTAAGTGTATCAGCAAAAATACGCTTAATTTCAAGCGTGATATTATTCAGGCTGAATATAAAAATTTGAATGTCTATGGTTATGAATTTGACGGCTTTGCTCCGATGATCACTTCGATGAGTGATTACTTCAATGCCAATATGCAGCTGATGAACCGTGAAATAAGACAGGATCTGTTTAGAGGAGATCGTCCTATCTATACCAAGGTACGGGATGATATGCCTACAAAATATGGTCTTGGTTCTAAGGTCACCAACTCGTTGATTGCCAACGGCTGTATCATTGAGGGTGAAGTGGAAAACTGTGTCCTCTTTAAGGGAGTCAGAATTGGAAAAGGCACAAAGGTTTCCAACTGTGTGATTATGCAGGATACCAAAATTGGTGCGGATTCCAATTTGAACTATGTTATTGTTGATAAGGACGTAACAATTAAAAATGAAAGAACTCTTATGGGCTTCCTTTCTTATCCTGTATATATCAGTAAGGAAAGCGTAGTCTGAATTGAAATAAAACGGAGGTGTGTATAGATGAAGTGTCTGTTTGTAACAAGTGAGGCTCAGCCTTTTGCCGCTTCAGGCGGACTAGCAGATGTTTCCGGCTCATTGCCGCATGCCCTGCGTCAGCGTCTTATCGGTGCTCGCATTGTAATGCCGCTGTATGATGAGATACCGCAAAATTTGAAGGATGGGATGCGTTTTATTACCAGCTTTTCTGTTCCTGTTTCGTGGCGTCGTCAGTATTGCGGAATTTTTGAAACACGCTATAACGGAGTACTCTATTACTTCCTTGATAATCAATATTATTTTAAACGTCAGGGACTTTACGGTCACTATGACGATGCAGAACGTTTTGCATTTTTTTCAAGAGCTGTATTGGAGATGCTCCCGTTTATAGACTTTAAGCCTGACATCATCCACTGTAATGACTGGCAAACCGCACTTGTTCCTACTTATTATAATTTGTTCTACTCGCAGAACGAATGGTACAAAGGAATTAAGACAGTATTTACTATTCACAATATCCAGTATCAGGGCAAGTACGGTACAGAACTGTACGAGGAGGTAGTCGGAATACCACCTCACGGTCGCTCGATACTAGACTGTGATGGCTGTATCAATTATATGAAGGGTGCGATTGAAACAGCTAATCGAGTTACTACCGTCAGCCCGAGTTATGCATGGGAGATACGTGACCCGTGGTTTTCTCACGGACTGGATCCTATCCTAAATGCCAGAGCGTGGAAAATAAGAGGTATACTAAACGGAATAGATACTACTTCTTACAACCCCGCTACCGATATTCAGCTCTATGAGCATTATACAGCGGATGATCTGTCGGGGAAGGCAGTGAATAAACAGAAGCTGCAGGAACGCTTGGGCTTGGAGCAAAATGCCGAAGTCCCGATCATCGCAATGGTTACAAGGCTGGTTTCCCACAAGGGTCTTGACTTGGTGAAAAGTGCCCTTGATCAGCTGATGCGTGAAGAATATGTCCAGTTTGTGATACTTGGCTCAGGCGATTGGGAGTATGAAAGTTTTTTCCGCTCGATGCAGGACAGATACCCGGGAAGACTTTGTGCTTGTCACGGTTTTATTCCCGAACTTTCAAGAAAAATTTATGCAGGTGCAGATATGTTCCTGATGCCCTCCAAAGCAGAACCTTGCGGTCTTTCTCAGATGATAGCTCTGCGTTATGGTACCATTCCGATTGTGCGTGAAGTAGGCGGACTGCGTGACTCTATACAGGACAGCGGTACCGGAGATGGTAACGGATTTACTTTCCGTAATTATGATGCAATGGATATGCTTGCCTGCATACGACGTGCTATTGCCGGCTACTGGCAGCACGAGGGCTGGGAGATATTGGTGAAACGTGCTATGAACTGTGATAATAGTTGGGCACGGTCAGCCACCGATTATATTAACCTTTATCGTGAGGTTATTGAAGAAGGATAACAAGAATACAATTACATCAACCTAAGCAACGGCAAGAACGGAAAACAGTGTAACAGCTTGTTTTTCGTTTTTGCCGTTTTTCAGTGGGTCATAAGCATAAAAAATACCGCTGTATTGATTTACAGCGGTATGAGTGAGACAATAGGATAGATTTAGGCAGCATTCTGTTGGGAAAGCTGTGCATCAGATCTGTCTTGTTGTGTTTCGGCAGAAATATCTTTGGAAGTTTGGAGCGTTTTGTCAGCGTCTTTTTCGGTCAACTGAATAACGGTACATCCTTTGTCTTTCATCAGTTGCAGAATGCCGTTGTCACCATAGAAATGAGCAGCACCTACCACAAACATAACAACGTTATCGCTCTGCATATATTCCTCGGCTTTGTTTGCCATATTTTTGTTGCGTTCTACCAATAGTGTGTTGTTGTAATCTTCCAACAATTTTTCTTGTTCGGGAGTAAGGCTGACCTCATTGGTGGACGCTGTTGTGTCAGCACCAGTCGCTTCAGCCGTGAGGGTGCCTTTTTTCCAATGATCATACAATTCAATGGTATCAGTGACTTGTTTGTCAAAGGCTCCATCGGCAACATATTGTTCGAGCAGCATAGCGTTCAGCTCATCCGGCAAGTTATTGAGCAAATCGATCTGAAAGTCAAAGGATTCTACCTCGAGGACTTCTTTGTTTTCATTGTTGGCACGGTTGATCAGTACAGTATCGACACCTTTTGAAGTATCCAGACCAGCTTTCATTAGTGCTGCATTTTCCATTAGTGACGTCCAAAGCACAGGTTTATAATTATCATAAAGATTGTTATATAGGTTATTTTCTTTTAAAATTTCTACCAAGCGATCGTAGGATTGCTTAGGGATATGGTCAGAAATCTTTGTACCGTCCGTATAAGCCATTTTTTTGTACATATCAATAATAGAAGTCATATCCGTCAAAACGCTTGATATGTCGATTTCTACGGCGAGAGAATCGCATTGTGAAAAAGCAGTTTCAAAGTAGCCGGGCATATGGTACACTGAATCATCGGCAGCGTGAATGGAACCCATCATATAGATATAGTTTCCGTTTTCATCAGACACTTTCCATACGGCGGGCGTAATTTCATCGGGAGAAATGTCAAGATTGTCGGATGGCTCAACGACACCTGAGCGTGATGAAGAAGTCGTCGGGGAAGAAGAGCTTGATTGGGATGATTGGGGATCGTCGATCACGTGAAGATGACAGCCGCTTAAAATAAAAAGTGACGAAATGGCAAGCACCAGACAGCTGGAAATAATTTTTTGTAATTTCATATCAATAAACGCTTCCTTTCCAAAATGAGTATGAATTGACGTAGAATTATAAAATCATCATATAACATAATCAGAGGTTTGTCAACCGGAAACGAGGGACAAACAAAAAAGGGTATTGCCTTGCGGCAACACCCTTAGGTATAAAACTTTGTCAAGAAGCAAGTAAAACAAAAACCAGTAAGAATTACTTAGATGTTTTCTTCATCTTAGAAGCAACGACTGCTGTACCAAGAGCAACGATACCCATTACAGCGAATACAGCAACTGTAGAAGCAGTAGCTGCGTCACCTGTTGTTACAGAGTCACCCTTACCTGTGTTGCTTGTTGTGCCTGTTGAGCTTGAAGTAGAACCAGTTGTACCAGACTTGTTAGTTGATGACTGTGAAGAAGTACTGGAAGCCTGTGAAGTAGTTGTTGTTTTCTCAAGAACATAGTATGAGAAATGCGGAGCTACGAACTTCAAACCATCTGTTTCTTTTGTTGCACCAAGCTTTGTGAGCTTTTTATCAGCATCTTCATATACATAAGATTCAATATACTTTGTTGACTTAACCTTAACAGTTAGCTTCTTATCCTGGAAAGAAACTCTGTCACCCTTTTCATTGGTGAAGTACATATCAAGAACGTCAGCATCTTTAATGCTAAGAGCGTCAATAGCAGCCTTAACATCAGGGCTGGCAGTTACAAAATCAGCGTGGAATGTAAGGTCACCAGCTTCTGCAGCACCTGCAGGAACGGTTACATCGATTTCAACGTCGTTAACTTTTACATCGAAGTCAGTATCTTTTTCAGGATCGACTGTCTTTGTCTGTGTTGTCTCTGACTCAGACTTACCAAGTTCAGCAGCACTTACAGCAACAGCTGAAACTGTTGAAATTGCTGTTACAGCAGCAAGAGCAACAAAAAAGCTTTTTTTAATGTTCATTGTAAACATCCTCCTTAAAATATTGTTTGCTTTTTGACAACGTAATGATACCACATTTGTTACAAAGATGTCAATAGTGAAATTTGAATTTGTAAAAGATTACAAATCATTTCTTTTTTTTGACAGCTTTTTCGTATATATAAATCGCTTAAAAAGCCAATTTATATCAAATTGTAAGTTGTTCCCAGCCTTCAAAACGAAGCCATGTGTCATACGGAACCACGCCGTGAGCCCCTTCATTCAGACCGTAGTAGAAGTGTGCATAGGACAGTACTAGAACTGCCAGCAAAAAGAGAACGGCGGCAGCAATTTTTTGTCTTTCGGTGGTAATACTGATGGTTTTTGTGTTACTTAGTTTCAGCGTAACACCTTTGGTGCGTATCGAACGATAGATAACGGGAACCAGAAGGATAACGAAAGTGATAAAGTAGTAGGAAAGTCGTTCGATAATACTGTGTCTGGACATAGTGACCATCAAGATGGAAGCAATCAGTGAAAGGTTGATAATATACTTATTTTCATTGGTCACGTTGATGGTTCCTGCCTTGACAAGAATAAAGGCACACACTATCAATAGTACGGGGAGAATAGCATAGATAAACGATACGCCTTCGGTCAGAAATACCGAGCCGGTATATTCTTCGTGATAGAACTTAGTGATCAGGTCGATAAATCCTGTTGAGGAAATATAGAACCACAGGAGCATATAAGCATAAATGATCAGTTCCTTAAAGGTCGGAGTCATTTTAACGAGCAGATAGACGGGAATCATTATCAATACTGTTTGATGGAACAGAGAGGCAATCAAAATGATGATCAGGAACGGAATAAATTGATTTCGTTTCAAAAATTCCCACGCCAGCATTACCAAAGACAGTGCCAGTGCCTGACGAACAAAATTCATCGACATAAAGAACAGGAACAAATTGACGTAAAGAATAGTTGATACCCAAGGCATTTCGGAATGCCGGCAAATAAAAATGGCTGCCGGAATGATCGTAAGTACGGTCATCAATCCCATATACCACATATAATCGGGCAAAATCAGCCCCAGCAATTTTGTCATCAATACAAAACCGATTTCCCAGTCATTATAGGTAAGGTTGGAAAAACCGTCTTCGTTCATAAACTGAAATCCAACAGCATACATATTGTAGTCGTAGCCTATTTGATAGCGGAACAGGGATATGGCAAAAAGCTGTGAAAAAGCAATCACCGTAAAGATAATATTTTTGACCTTAGAAGGTTTTCTGAAGCAGAATATGGCTGACCATACCAGCAGCAGAAGGTTATTGATCGTATATAACGCCAACAAAAATCAACTCCTATCGTGAACGGACACTGTGTGTTACCGTGCGTTTTTCGAAAAAACAGCCTTGAAAAGTGTTCGGAATAATATTTTAAAGTCGAACAGTACAGACCAGTTTTCGATGTAATAAATATCATACTTGATCCTCTCGGGAATAGAGGTATCGCCGCCCCGCAGATCGTTTACCTGTGCCCAGCCTGTAATGCCCGGTTTGACATAGTGCTTTACCATATAAAGCGGCACGGATTTCCGAAACCTGTCTACGTAAAATGGAATTTCGGGACGAGGACCGACCAGGCTCATTTCGCCTTTGATAACGTTAAAGAGCTGAGGAAGTTCATCAATACTAAATTTTCTGATAAATCTGCCAAAGGGGGTACATCGGTCATCGTTTTTTTCGGTCATTGAAAGATCACCTTCGGTTTCTACACGCATTGAACGAAATTTATACATAATAAAGGGTTTGCTTCCAATGCCTACCCGCTCCTGTCGGAAGATAATGCTGCCGGGAGAGGTCATTTTGATAATCAATGCAGTGACCAGCATCACGGGGGACAGTATTACCAGCATAATCAATGAAAGTGTAATATCGAGAAAACGCTTGATTAATTTATTGGCAGGCTTTTCTAACGGAACCTTTCTCATACCCATAACAGGGATGCCGTCAAAACTGGATATGTAAATCCGTGAAGAAAAGCTGGCGAACATATTCGGAATGATCGAGAATTTGACGCCCCAGTTTTCACAGATAGCGATAATATGTGACAGCGACGTCTGATTTTTGTCCGAGAGCATAATGATGGCTTCATCGGGAGGAAATGCTTTATAATATTTTGTTAGATCCTTAAAGCTGCCGAGATATTTCAAATGAATTTGCGGACGGGGAGCGTGATCGAAGTAACCGGCGATCTCATAGCCCAGATCAGGAGAATGGAGAATTTTTTTGATAAAATTTTCTGTACAGTTGTTTGCTCCGATTAGGACGATCGTTTTTTTATTGTAGCCTTTGCTTCGCATAAAACGGAGCATTTTCCTTAGCATAAAACGATAGATGCCCGATGATGCTGTGTAAAAGAAAAAATAAAACATAATCGAGATCTGAAACAAAAACAAATGGGATGTGATGACAGCCGCTGTTACCAGAAAAATAAAGACTGTCAGTCCCGCTTTGATCAGATTGGTCATTTCAAAAACAAATCGTGATGTTCGATAAGAGCGATAAAGGTCAAATGATTTGTTGCAGTAAACCTGAAGTGCGGCAATCGCCATCGTTGTGGGGATAATAATTTTATAGTCATAGCTGAATTCGAGTAATATGTCTTCCTGAAAGATACATCGAAAAGCGAAGTAAGAAGCGGCACAGCTGGCAGCACTGAGAATAACATCTATAATAATGTGTATAGCGTTGAGCTTGCTCTGATTTTGTCGTATCAAAATATTCACCGCTTTCGGTATGGAAAATCGGTTGTCAAAACGGGTGTTATTCACGAACACCAATACATTAATTTATTTTAATATATTAACCGAATATAGTCAATCCCTTTTTTTGAATGGCAATCAGTGAAATATAACCAAAACAGGAGATGTATGGTGATAAAGAAGCGGCTTGGTGCAGTGTTTTTTGAGTTCTGGCAAAAAATGAGTGAAAAAATCAATGGACAAGAATATACTTTGATGTTATAATAAAATCATTGTCGCTTAACATATTATTTATTTGGTCAGGAGAATTTGCAATGTTCAAAAAAAGCCTTAATGATTTTATGAACTATTTTCCGTTTTTGATTGAAGTGATCAAGCGTGATTTCAAGAAAAAATATTATAAATCCATTCTGGGTGTTGCGTGGTCAATGCTGAGTCCGCTGCTCCTGATGGTGGTAATGTCGATCGTGTTTTCTACAGCGTTCAAGCGTTCCATACCATACTATCCCGTATATTGGTTCAGCGGCAACCTTATCTTTAACTTTGTCACCACAGGCAGTCAGATGGCAATGAACAGTATGGTAACTAACGCTTCCCTTCTGAAAAAAATGAGGATGCCCAAATATTTCTTCTGTATCTCAACAGTAACGCTGCAGTTTATTATGGTACTATTTTCGTTGGTGACCTATTTTGCGGTAGAACTGATTTTTGGTGTACCGATCACCTTTAATATTATTTTCTTCTTTGTTCCGTTGATTGATGTTTATCTGTTCACCCTCGGATTGGGTATGTTCCTGTGTGCCTATGGCACGTTCCTGAGGGATCTGGAATATTTGTACACGATTGCCAGAAGAATGTGGATGTACCTTACTCCCATATTTTATCCGATCGATATTATTCCCACGCAGTTCCGGTTTTTGTGGGAGTTGAACCCCATCTACATTTATCTTTCCATTTTCCGTGATTTAACAATGAACGGTATTATGCCGTCGGAGAGAACCTTTATTATTGCCACTCTGTACAGCGTAATTACACTAATTCTTGGTATTGTGACCTTCAAGGAAAAGGAAGACCGTTTCTTCCTGTACATATGATGCGAGGTGAAATAATAATGGAGATTTCAAAAACAGGCAGAGAACTTCAGCCGCAATATATTATTGATGATGCGCCTGAAGTGAAGGATGACGATGTATGTATTGATGTTAACGATGTTTCGGTTATGTTCAACCTCAGCAAAAACAGCGAGGAAGGTGTCAAGGAATATTTTATCAATATGATAAAAGGCAAGGTGGCATTCAACGAGTTTTGGGCACTGAGAAACATTACCTTCAAAGTAAAAAAAGGGGACTCGTTGGCATTGATCGGACGCAACGGTTCGGGTAAGTCAACACTGCTCAAAACGATTTCAGGTATTATCAAACCGGTCAGAGGGGAAATCACCGTCAACGGCAGTATTGCACCGCTGATCGAGATCAACGGCGGTTTTGACCGCTCACTTTCGGCAAAGGAAAATATCTTTCTTTCGGGAGCAATGCACGGTCATACCAAAAAGTATATGAAAAGACGATTTGACGAAATTATTGAGTTTGCCGAACTGGAAAAATTTGTGAATGTTCCTGTAAAGAATTTTTCTTCCGGTATGGTGTCAAGACTGGGATTTGCCATTGCAACCTGTGTTAATGCGGACATCATCATTGCCGATGAGGTGTTGGCAGTAGGCGATGCCAAGTTCAAACAAAAATGTGAAAACCGAATTGCGGAAATGTTGAAGGGCGGCACGACGATCCTGTTTGTTTCGCACAGTACCCCACAGGTTAAAAAAATATGTAAAAAGGCGGTATGGCTCGACAAGGGAAAAATTGTCGATATGGGCGAAACCGGGGAAATTTGCGATAAATATACGGAGTTTCTTAAGTTGTCCAAGAAACCCACACGCATTCGCTCTTGACACAGCATTCAAAGGGGATGCCTTATGAAAAAAATATTGATTTGTGCATCGAGAGTGTCGCACATACTCAATTTCCATCTTCCCTATCTGCAGTATTTTAAGTCACAAGGGTATGAAGTACATATTGCCGTACAGGGAAGTACGGATGATCCGTTGATCGACCGATGTTTTGATTTGCATTTTACCAAAAATCCTCTGTCCCCCGATAATATCGGAACGATTTTTCGCTTGAAAAAAATCATTCAGAATGGTAATTATTCGATTATTTATTCCAACACCACGCTGGCGGGGGTGGCTGTTCGTGCGGCACTGATGCTTTTATCGGGAACCAAACCTTATTATGTTCATATTTGCCACGGATATATATTCTCTGAAAAAAATGATTTCACACAAAAAATGATATTGGCGTGTGAAAGGATGACAAAATCTCCGGTTCAACATCTGGTAGTGATGAATAGAGAGGATTATGATTTGGCTAAAAAATATCGTCTTGGAAAAATCTTACATTATATAAGCGGTATGGGATTGTGTCCGGAAAAATTTCCGCCGGTGTCGAACAGCGAACGGCAGCGTATCCGACAAAGTCTGGGGGCTGACGATCATACCAGAATACTGTTATGCATCGGGGAGTTTTCCGCAAGAAAAAATCAGAAAGTTCTCATTGAAGTTTTTGATCGTCTTTTAAAAAATCACCGTGATCTCATTCTTGTGTTTGCCGGTGAGGGCGGCTGTCTTGAAGATTGCCGCCGGCTTGCGGAACGATATGAGCTTGGTGGAAAAGTGAGATTTCTTGGTTACAGAGAGGACATCAATTTGCTTTGCCGCAGTGCCGATTTATTGCTTTCAGCCTCCAAAATGGAAGGAATGCCTTTTAATGTAATGGAAGCATTGTACTGCGGATTGCCCTGCGTCCTGTCGGATGTCAAGGGACATCGTGATTTGGCAGAGGACGGTGGTATTGTATTGTTTGACAAGGATCGTCCCGATGATATTTACCGTCAAATCAATGCGGTGCTGTCATCGCCTTCGGTATATCAAAAATTGCTGTCTACAGTGGGTTTAAATGAAAAGTATCTTTTAAAAAACGTGCAGCCCGAGCTTCTTCCCGTTCTGGATCGGGAATACAGCCAAAAGGAGAGAGTATCTGTATGAAAAAACGAACCATCAGTTTTATAATGATATTGGCGTTGATGTTCTGTATGTTTGTACTTCAGGCTGATGCAGCGACGGCAAAGTTCAGCCGTTCCAGTATCACGCTGTATGCGATGCAAACATATCGTCTGACGCTGAGCCAAACCGTGAGCGGTGCTAAATTTTCATCCTCCAATGATAAAGTGGCTACGATCGATGATGAAGGTGTCATTACGGCGATTTCGTCGGGCAAAGCAGAGGTATACGTCGGCGTGGGAACAAAAATACATTCCAAATGTGTTGTCAACG
Source organism: uncultured Ruminococcus sp. (assembly GCA_902802985.1). GTDB lineage: Bacteria > Bacillota > Clostridia > Oscillospirales > Acutalibacteraceae > UBA1213. The sequence goes on along the minus strand of CADCOE010000062.1, from coordinate 9,023 downwards.
TTGTCACAGGAAACCCTCCTACGGATATTTCCCTCAGTGATCGAGCATTGACAATGACGGAAGGCGGAAAAGAAAAAATCAAGGCAACGATATTACCCGATGATGCTACGGACAAAAGTGTGCATTACTTTTCATCAGATACCTCTGTTGTGAAGGTTGACCAGAACGGTAATGTGACCGCCGTGAAAGCGGGTATGGCAGTGATTACAGCAGAAGCGTCCTCTTCCGCTGTATCCCAAAATTGTGTTGTCAAGGTACTGCCCAAGGGAGAGAAAACCAACACCAAAGTGAATATCAATGGTGTGCTTTATTCCATCGCAGGCGAAAGAAAGTCTGATATGCGTGTCGAACTGAAAAATAAAAAAGATACTGTTGAGGCAACTACCGATGAAAATGGTAAATTTTATTTTGATAACGTGATGAATGGCAGCTATGACATTAACATTTACCGCAAATCAACGGATACCGTCCCGATGTCCTCGGCAGAGTTTACCGTATTTACTTATGATATGAATGTGTCGTGCATCATCAATGGTAAAGAGTTGGTTGTCCTTTATCAGGAAGAAAAAGTCAGCTCCGACAATATTACTGATATTATTCTGGAAAAAACTTCGCTGGAAATTTACAGCGGTGAAACCTATGATATGAACTGTAAAGTGCGTCCCGAAAATGTTGGTACGCCTACCTTGAGAGGAGTGTCGTCCGATACCGATGTGGTGACAGTGGACAGCGATGGCAGGATTACCGGTGTGGCAGGAGGAAAGGCAAAGGTTACTTTTTCCACTCTTGACGGTAAAATTTCAAAATCCTGTATGGTCGTCGTTACGGATGCCAACAGTAATACATACAGCATAGTGATCATCTCTGCTCAGGTGGTCATATTGGCATTGATCGTTCTGATTTTTTGTTTAAAATACAGAAAGTTTACCCGCAATAAGGAATTGGAAGAAGAACGAAAAGAATTTGCCGATGAAATGCAGGATTGACGGCGGAGGTTATCAATGGTTATTGCAGGAATTGTAGCTGGCGGCAGCGGTTTGCGAATGGGCGGAGATTTGCCTAAGCAGTTGATGAAACTGAACGGAAAGCCTGTTTTTATTCATACAGTAGAACGCTTTTTGGCAAGTTCTCTTATCGATGTGGTGATTATCGGTATTAATCCTCAGTGGCATAAGGATACGGTTCAGCTTCTGCAACAGTATTTGGGAAACAGAACCGATATACTCACAACTGACGGCGGTGCCGACCGTAATGGTACTGTACTCCGTATTATTGAGGCAGCGGAAAAAACGTTTCCTATTACCGATGAAGATATTCTTTTGACGCACGATGCAGTAAGACCGTTTGTTACTGAAAAAATGATTGCTGACAGTATTCAGGCAATGAGTGTATGTGACATCTGTACAGCGGCGGTCCCTGTGGTCGATACGGTTTTATCTACGGAAAATGGTATGACGGCAGCAGCGTTTCTTGACAGAGAAATGCTCCGTCTGGTGCAGACCCCCCAGACCTTTCGAATTAAAACTTTTCGGAAAGTGTATCATTCGCTGGATGAAAACGAACGTATTACTGCTACGGATGTGTGTGGACTTTATTGTTCCAAAGGCTATTCCGTATATCTGATTGAAGGAAGTTCTTTTAATATAAAGCTGACCTATCCGAGTGATTTTCGCACGGCGGAGGGAATATTGGCATCCCAATAAGATTGATACAGGATAAAGGTCGGCTGTTTCGCGCTGAAAATGACTTTGATAATAAATATTGTTGTTTTGCATAAAATTTATTCGTTAATTTTCGCTTTTGGCTGGATAAAATAATAGTTTCGTTGTGTATATTTGATAATTATAATAAAATAAAATGTTTATTATGGATAAATTATTTTGTTGTGACGAGAAATGAAACAAGAAAGTTTTTCCAAAAGATAATGATGTGAAAAAATCCGTACTTTACATATGCGAAAGCAAAGTGATAAAATATAGTATGGTTTGATTTATTTTTAGGAGGGAGTTTTTTCAATGAGTATAGAAAAACAGCACAGCATTAAAAAGCGTGTCCTTTGTACCGCTATGGCAGCAGCTCTTACAGTGACTGCTTTTGCAGGAATTGGAACCGTTGCTATCGCAACAGAGGAAGTTTCGGCTGCTAAATACGAGCTTGCCGATAATATTCAGGATGGTACCATTCTCCATTGCTTTGACTGGAAATATACCGATATTAAGGATGAACTGGAAAATATCGCAAAGGCAGGATTTTCGTCAATTCAGACGTCTCCTGCACAGGCAAGCGAGGGTCTTGGTACGTGGTATTGGCTCTATCAGCCGCTTGGCTTCTCAATACAGGAGAATGAGCTTGGTACCAAAGAAGAACTGGAAGATCTTTGTAAAGAAGCAGAAAAATACGGTATCAAGGTTATTGTTGACGTTGTTGCCAATCATCTGGCAAGTAACCACGAAAATATTCAGGATGACCTGAAACCCGATCAGTATTGGCATACACTCGGCGAAATAAAAAGCTATAACGATCGTAATCAGGTAATTAATGGTGACATCGGTATGACAGACCTGAAATCTGAGGATCCATATGTTCAAAGTGTCGTTGCTGATTACGTCAAGGAATTGAAGGCTGTCGGTGTAGATGGTATCCGTTGGGATGCTGCTAAGCATATCGGACTTCCCAGTGAGGGCTGTGATTTCTGGAAAACAGTAACCAAAGAGGGTCTGTATAATTACGGTGAGATTTTGATAGGTCCTACCGATAAGGGCAGCGAAGATCTGATGGTGGAATATACCGATTATATGTCTGTTACGGACAGTGCTTATGCTACGTCATTGGTCGGTGCATTCAAAACAGGAAAGGCTCCTGCCACAGACGGCAACTGGGTCAACAGAGGTGTTGAAGCTGATAAGCTGGTATATTGGGGTGAAAGCCACGACACGTATTCCAACGCCGAGGGAAAAGAAACCAACGGTGTGGCTCAGAATATTATTGACCGTGCTTATGCAGTAGCCGCTTCCAGAAGTGATGCTTCAGCTCTGTATCTTTCCCGTCCGTTTGCTACCGCCAGAGACAGCATCCGAATTGGTGTTAAGGGCAGCACACATTTTACCAGTCCTGAAGTTGCTGCTGTTAACCATTTCCATAATGCGATGATCGGCAAAGAGGATTTCTATACAACTGCCGACAACTGTTCGGTGATTACTCGTAAAGGCGGCGGTGCTGTTATCGTTATGGGTGACGGCAGCGGTGAAGTTTCCGTTCCTAACGGAGGCGGATATGCTGTTCCCGGTACTTATAAGGATGAGGTAACAGGCAATGAGTTTACTGTTACAGATACTACTATTACCGGTAAAGTAGGCAGCAGCGGTATTGCAGTTATTTATGACAGCCATTTCCTCAGCAGGGTTTCCGCTGAACCGTCTGACACCGCTTTTACTTCCGATACACTTTCTGTTACCCTTCATTCACAAGAAGTAACAGATGCTAAGTATGAAACTTCAGAAGGTGCTTCGGGTACTTTTGCTGATGGGGATACTATTGACATCGGTGCGGTATCTTCTGCAGGCGATGTGATCACACTCAAGCTGACAGCAATAGGTGCTGACGGTGATGAAGTGACCGCTGCCTATAAATATACCAAAGAGGCTGCCAGAATTCTTCCGACTTTGAAAAAGGGCGGCGTTGTATTCGACAATTCCATTACTAACTGGAAAACCGTTAATGTTTATGTATATGATGAAATTACATTGGCACCCAAAACAATTACCAATGCTGCTTGGCCTGGTGTGAAGATGACAGAGTGCGGCGATGGGTACTATTCCTATGAGCTTCCTGAGCAGTTTGCAGAATGTAAGAATATTATGATCATCTTCAACAATGGTGCAGGCGACCAAATTCCCGGTGCTATGCAGGAAGGTCTGACAATGTCTTATGCTGATAAGAAACTCTATAACGGCACAAAATGGCTTGACCTCCCTGATGACGGTGATAAAACATCTTCTTCCTCCTCTTCATCGTCTGCTGCTTCATCCACTTCTTCGGTTTCTTCTGATCCGTCGTCTTCCGCTCCATCTTCCTCTGTCCCGGAATCATCAGGCAGCGGTGTATCTTCAAAGCAGAGCAGCACATCCTCTACAGGCTCATCTGCCGGCAGCAATGCAGCTTCCTCTAAGGCTAGTGTTGCTTCCGCTGCATCGGCAGTTTCATCTGCTTCCAGCAGCAGTACAGCTTCCGATCTTCTGGCAGTGGCTACTTCCGACTCGTCAATGTTCATCGCAGCAGTGATTGCGATGATCGGTGCCGTTTCTGCACTGGTTGTTGTAATGAGCAGCAAAAAGAAAAGAGAACAGTAAAAGAACAACAGTGTGATATAACAATGTGTCATTATGAGCACCTCGACAAATGAATTGTCGGGGTGCTTGTTTCATTATGACAAATAACCGTAAAATATATTTCTGCGGCAGAAATAATATAAATTATGTGACTAAAACCACTGAAAAATAGCGATTATCACAAAGGGGGATAAGATATTTCTTAACAAGAAATAAAAAAATTGTTTAAATTAACATAATTATTTCATTATTTACTATTTTAGTGTCAAATATTAATAAAACCGTTAAATATGTTTGTAAAACTCTCCAAATATTAATAAATTAAATCGGTTTTATGAACAAATTATTTTCTATCAATTGATTAGAATATGAGTCAAACATAAAAATGTGTGAAATTAAAGTCTTTACAAAAAAGCTTTTTTAGTGATAAAATAATAATCGAAGAAGCTATTGAACAGAAATTGATGGAAGCCGCAGCAAGGATTTGACATTCGATTGCTGTTCATTTGTCTGTTCGTGGCTCTATGTCAGAATATTTATAAATTACATTCAGGAGCGTGATTATCATTGAACAGTGAATTAAAGTCCAACCGCTTTGATTTGCGTACGAAAGTAACAAGTGTGTTCCTTTCAGCAACACTTCTTGCAACCGGAATGACAGGTCTTGGCGGAACACTGGTATCCAAGCAGGTCGATGCCGCAACGAACAGCTATGGACTTAGCGAAAAGGTCTGCGATGGTGTTATCCTTCATGCATGGAACTGGTCGTTTAATGCGATTAAGGATAATATGAAGGAGATTGCTGAGGCAGGTTATACCTCTGTACAGACTTCTCCCGTTCAGAGACCGAAAGATGCTTCCAGGTCAAGCACCCCTCAGTGGGACTGGTGGAAGGTTTATCAGCCGACTACGATTTGCTTTTCCCCCGAAGGACATCCATGGTTTGGTTCTAAAGAGGACTTCAAAGCAATGTGCGATGAAGCTGACAAATACGGCGTCAAAATCATCGTGGACGTTGTTGCTAACCATATGGCTAACAATAACGGCGGTGAAGGCAACAACAGAGCAGGTATTTCTTCGCAAAATGACCCAACCTACCGTGATGATGACAGTTGTTGGCATCTGAACGGCTCTATGGGCATTGATTATAGTAATATAAAACGTGACGGCAGCACCTCCAGCGTGACGTGGGGCTTTGGAGGCTGGCCGGATCTTAACACAGGCAGCAAAAAAGTACAAAACGGCGTTCTTGATCTTTTAAAAGAGTGTATTGATCTCGGAGCAGACGGCTTCCGCTTCGACGCAGCAAAACATATCGAACTTCCTACCGATCCGGGTGGAGCATCCGACTTCTGGCCGACTGTTATTGACGGGGCAGAATCCTATGCAAAATCTAAGGGCGTATCTATTTATTGCTATGGTGAAATACTGGATGATTCCGGCACAGATATTAAAAACTATACAAAATACATCGGCGTAACAGACAACTGGGCAGCAAATGCAGTTAGATATGGTATAAAAGAAAATAATATAGGCAAGGCGGCCAATTCCGCACTTACTTATAATGGCGTTTCGTATGATAAAATCGTTCTTTGGTCGGAATCACACGACACATATGCAAACGATGATTTTACAGGTGAGTCCACCGCATTTTCGCAGGATCAGATTAACAGATCGTGGGCAATCATTGCCGCTCGTCAGTATCCTGCATTGTACTATGTTCGTCCCGGCGGAGACCCCAAGTCAGTGATGATGGGTCAGGCAAGTTCTAACACCAGCTGGAAAAACAAAGAAGTAGCACAGGTTAATAAGTTCCATAATTACTTTGCAGGACAGAGTGAATATATGTCCAGCAGCGGCAACAATGTTATCGTTGAAAGAGGCACAGAAGGTGTCGTTATCGTTAATATCAACGGCAGCGGCGGACAGGTATCAGCAAAAGTCAACAAAATGAAGGATGGTACCTATAAAGATCAGGTATCAGGCAATACTTTCACAGTATCGGGCGGCAATATCAGCGGTTCGATTGGTGATAAGGGTATCGCCGTTGTTTACAATCCGAGTGACAATCCGGATCCTGTTGGCAGCGTATCGGCTACCCCTGCTACAGGAACCACCTTTACCGATACATTGACCGTTACACTGAAGGCGAACGGTGTGACCGATGCAACTTATAAGACATCTGAAGGTGATTCAGGTGAGTATACAGACGGTAAAACAATCACTATCGGTGCTTCTGTTTCGGAAGGTGGCAGCGTTACCGTTGAACTGGCAGGTAAAAAATCTGACGGTTCCAAAGCGACTGCAAGCTATACCTACAACAAGGCGGCAAAGAAAACTTATCCGACATTAAATGGCGGCGGTTTTGTCTATGACAATTCCTCTACCAACTGGAGCAATGTATATGCTTATGTATATGCCGGTGACGATTCTTCGGCAATATCTAACGCAAGTTGGCCCGGTTCCAAGATGACCGACTGTGGCAATGGCTATTGGAAATATGAGCTTGACTCTAAATTCTCAAGCAGCGGTACCGTACGTGTTATCTTCAGTGATCAGGGCAACAACCAGAACCCGGCTTCACAGCAGCCCGGCTATGCAATGGGGGTTACTGAGAAAAAACTCTATGAAGGTTCTTGGAAAGATCTTCCTGAACCGACCAATAAACTGAGTGTGGCTCTTTCTGCAACACCGTCTACCGTTGCAGTAGGACAGTCCGTAACACTCAAAGCAACTGCTTCTAATGCGAGCGGTACAGTTACCTACTCTTTTGCAGAAGGCTCCAATGCTATTACCTCTTCGGGAGCAACTGCTACATGGACTCCTTCAAAAGAGGGTACTTATAAAATCACTGTAACGGCGAAAGACTCTTCTTCTACCGCTACCGCAACACAAAGCGTTACTGTAACAGAATCAAAGGGTTCTTCCGTATCGGTCGACAAGGCAAGCGGTACTACTTTCACCACAGAAACGCTGGATGTCACTTTGACACTTAGCAACGCAACCAGCGGTACTTATTCTGTTGACGGAGGGCCTGTCAAGACATTTACAGACACAGCAAAAGTAACACTTGGTCAGGGTAAGATTGGTGATTCAACCGTTACTCTTGATGTTACAGCAACAGACGGCTCAACTACTAACAAAGCTTCCTTTAAATATGAAAAGGATTATGTAGTCAAGACTACATCATCCTCTGCAGCACTGGCAAGCTACTATTCCACTAATAGCAAGGGAGTCGGCAAGGAAAAAACCATTACTATTGATGGTGACGCAAGCGACTGGTCAGAAGATATGCTGATCGCACAGGGTGCAGCGTGGGACGTAGCTAACCACTGGAAAGGCGGTCACGAAAACTGCGTTCTCGATACATATGCTCTCTTTGGTGCATGGGATGATACCAACCTCTATATTGGCTGGCAGATGGTCAACACTACCGATACTTGGGCTAATCCCGGTGACGGTCCTTTGAGCGACGGCGGTCGTGTATTGGATGTTCCGCTGATCTTGGCTCTTAGCATTGACCCGTCAAGTACTTCTATGTCCAACAAAAACACAACAGGCGGCCCTATTTGGGGTCAAAAAATGGGATTGGAATTTAATACACACGTTGACAGACTGCTCTATATGAGTGGTAAACCCGGTTTAGGTGAACCTTCTATGTTTAAAGCAGTAGATACAGAAGGCAATACCGACTATAAAGATGGCTGCGTAGGATTTGCCGAGGGCGGCATTGAATATAAGATGGCAACCACTAACATCTGCAGTTCCATTATGGGTCTGAACAGTTCTGAGGATCCTTCGGATGTATCAAGTGATGATGCAGACTGGGTAGACTACAAGACATTTAAAGGCTCAAAGGGTGTTCACGATACCACTTTTGACTCTTTCTATGAAATCAAGATCCCGCTCAAAACACTGGGTATTACAAAGGATTATCTTACCGATAACGGCATCGGTGCTATGCTGGTTGCTACCAGAGGTGAATCAGGTCTTGACTGTATCCCATATGATCTTTCTATGGTTGATAATGTAAAAGGCGATTATGGTGCAGATTCCAGTACTTCCGCAGAAAAAGATGATATAGATATTATCACCTCTTCTTTTGCAAGAGTGGGCAACGGCAAGATCGTTCCTCCGACACCGACTCCGCTTCAGGTTAACTTTGGTGCTGACCTTTCTTCTCCGCAGTATTCTTCTCAGGCACTGACACTGTCAGCCGTTGGTTATGGCGGAACAGCACCTTACACTTACGAATTCTTCGTAGACGGTACATCTGTTAAAGCTGATAATGCTACTACTTCCTGCTCCTGGACACCGTCTGTAGGTACACATACCATTAAGTGCGTGATCAAAGATTCTACAGGCAAGTCCGCTACTGTTGAAAAGACATTTGTAGCAGAAAAGAAGGGCGGAGAAATTGAAGTTACATCCGTAACACTCAATAAGACCAGTGCTACCGTTGCAGTAGGTTCTACTGTGACCCTTACAGCAACAGTGGCTCCGTCCAATGCAACCAACAAGACTATTACTTGGTCCTCAAGCAATACCGCAGTGGCAACTGTAACCAGTGCCGGTGTTGTCAAGGGCATAAAAGCAGGTACAGCTACTATTACTGCTAAATCTTCCAACGGCAAAACCGCAAAGGCAACCATTACCGTTGGTTCATCTACACTGACAAATACTTCGACACTGAGT
>CADCOE010000061.1 GCA_902802985.1 uncultured Ruminococcus sp. | reverse complement strand
TTCGGGGCTCAGCAAAACTCGATGCCATCTCAGCCGTTCGGGGCTCAGCCAAACTCAATACCATCTCAGCCGTTCGAGGCTCAGCAAAACTCAATACCATCTCAGCCGTTCGGGGCTCAGCCAAACTCGATACCGCCTCAGCCATTCGGGGCTCAGCCAAACTCGATGCCGCCAATGAACTTCAATGAACAGCCAAACAATAATCCCCAACCGATGACCTTCAACAGTCTTGGCGACCCATCTTCGGCAGTGAATGCCCCTGTTGCCGCCAATCGAGTCAATCCCGCTCAACTCAAGAAAAGCCACAAAGGATTAAAAATCACACTGATCACATTAGGTATTGTGCTCGTTCTTGCGGTTGCTTCCTTCTTTGTTGTAAAGATGATTTTACGCAATATGGAAGTACAGTATATGAAGGAAAATCCGTCAGCATATTTAATGAATTCCTACGGAAAGACCGTCGATGGCTTAAAGGAAGAAAATCAACTGATCGCACAAGCTGCTCCTGACAAAAAACAAAATACCGTTAAAATTTCGGGAGAACAAAATAATCTGCAATACGATATGTGCTATGCCTGTGATACCGATGCAGGAAAAGCCTATATGAATTTCTCACTGTCCAACCAAAAGGTTTCTGCTCCGATCAGTGCGACAGTCTTTACTGCGCAGGACAAGTCTGTCATTGCCGCTGAAATCAACAATAACGTTTATGACTACTATATCAGCAATGACGAAAATCTCAGAGAAAATGCCAAAAAATCCGCTTTAGGACCCAAAGGTGAAAATCTCCTTGGTCTGGATGAGGAAAGCTTTGACAAAGTCATTGATACCTACCAGTCTTACGTTCAAAGCTTGAACAAAGCCGGCAATGAAAAGTATGACTTAAAGGGTCTGGCTGAAAAAATCGGCAAAACACTGGATACCGACGGCAACGCAGCCGTTACCGAAGAAGAAGTGGATCTGGAAGGTCAAAAGGTAAAAGCGGACTTGATCACACATACCTTTACCGACCGAAAAGTCTTTTTTGACGTGATCAAAGATGTCAAAGACTGGATCAACAGCAGTTCCGATATTGACGAGGACACCAAAAAAACATTGAATGAATATATTCAAAAAATAGAAGAGGAGAACACCCAAAACACATCTTCCTCTGATGAAAGCAACGGTACCATTACCGTAAGACATTATCTTAATCAGAATTCTCACACGGTAATGCTGCTTCACATCACTGTTGAGCCAACAGACGGTCCTGCTTATTATTTCAAAGTCTGCTTTGGTTCCAACCCTGAAAAAACCGATAAAATCACCATCAGAACCAACACAATGGATAACGTGGTCAATACAGAAGGCAAAATAGATCCCGAAGAAACCGTGATCATCCTGTCACACGAAAGCGATACTTCCAGTGATACCTATAATTTCAGCATCAGCAACTATGTACGTGAAAACACTGCCGTACTGAAGAGGGATAAGGGAAGCGGCGACTTTACCCTGACCGCACAATCCAAGAAACAAACGGTAACCATTAAGGGCAACTATGTGACAACCGAGGATTCTGCTACACTCAAAATTAACAGCATTGACATCGATGTTGCCGCAGAATACAGCTATGATAATCCCGAAACTTCCCAGCAATCGCAATTTGGCGGTATAACGATTTACATTTCCAAAAAATACGAGGGAATAGATGTTGACTCGAGCAACGACCTTCTCAAGCTGACCAAAAAGGACTATGAGAATTTGTCAAAAGATATTTCGGCAGGTATGATGCAAATCATAATGGGAAGCTATTCCACCACGACTCCGATCACCCCTGTTGATCCGACCGACCCGACAAGTTCCTATCCGTCCACTTCTTCCTACCCGTCCACTTCGTCTTATCCCTCAACGTCATCTTCTCCTTCCGAATCATCTTCTTACACAAGACGTTCTGCATAAGAAAAACGTTCTGCGGCTTTGATGAAGTTTCTGCCTGATGAAAAACGATACTGCGTTGTGCTGTACCGACCATCGGCAGACGTACGGTGAGCCTACGAACATAAATGGATAACAACGTATTAACAGCCCCGACAGAGCAATGTGCTTTGCCGGGGCTGTTATTTTATGATGTGAGATTTATTTGTCACACGTTGAATTACGCATATTTCCGGGGAAAAATTCATTGGTTGGAAAATCAATGCTGCTGAATAACTCGCACGGATCCTCAGAAGTGGATACACATTCTTTATGGGGAATACAGAAATCATATGCGGGAATAAGCATCTGCACATTTCGCTCCAACTGCACAATGGTAAACATACCAATAGACACTAAAACCTCTTTTTCCGACTCACCCGATACAAACTCACCGCCATACCTTCTGACAATACATTCCGGTATTCTGCACGGCGGCATCGGCGGACAATGCTTGTGCTCGGCGATACGGGCGGAAAGAGGAATAGGTTCGGCAACCTGCACCACCGCCTTGGGACAATTACGGGTAGGTGAATTGTCGGAAGTTCCGCCGCAGTCTGATGAAAAAATCTTAACACCGCCATCACTGCCAAACAGCACCGCCCTCTTGGAAAAAACCGACAGCCCTTTGACCTGCATAGGCATTGCATTGGGTGCCATATAAACATCTAAACATACGTCAAAATAAAACGTCATATCAACAGCATAAAAACCCTTATGAAACGGTACCGGCTGCAAACTGACGGCAACATCACAAACGTTCGCATCTTCCAGACGTACATTCACTGCTTTATCTACCATACACTGACCTGATTTTGTCAGCAGCACGGGCAGATCTTCCAGACAGTCTTTATCGGAGCAGGAGTCATAAATGCGGGATGCATTAATACATACTGCTTCTTTTATTTTGTCGCTGGGGCAGCAATCTTCACAGCCGCTGAAAACACTATTTTCTTGCATTAAGTTTCCCCCTTCTTATTGCTATATCTTCATCATATGATTTCAGGGGGATAATCGTTCCTTTTTGTTAACTTTTTTGTTAGTTTTTTTGTCAGTTTTTTCAGCAATTCTTTTTCTTGCCCGAAAAAGATGCTTCACACAAGGTATGGGGAAGGGGATTGCCTGCGATCAAGATAGCAGAAAGCTGCAATGAAAGCTTGGTTGCCTTATCCGCCAATTCAAAAAAGGTATCGTGATGTTCCGAACCATCCGCCGGAGCGATCCATTCACTTTTTTTGAGATTGGCATAGTCTTTTTTGACATCGGGCAGGGGAGTACGGATAATGGATGACAATGCCGCCTCCGAACGAAACAGTTTTTCTCCTGTCTGCACCACGCTCTTTTTGAGCTTGTGGCTGTCATTGAGCAGCGACAGTCCCTTGTTCCAATCCCGCTGCACCTCAATCAACGTATCTACAGAGACATTCTTGTGCATAGACATCAAAAAATAGGAATGATACAATTCTGCTATGGTAAGATTGACTTCCTTTTGAAAAGGGGATGTTGACTGCAGCTTAAAATTAGAAATACGTTCATTTTTTTCTCGTTTGAGAAACATTGTGTCCAAAGCAGACTCTATTTCATTGTGGCACATTGAAATATTCTTGAATGGTTGTTTTTCCGCCATTTTCTCTGCAAAATACAGTACAAACGGATGAGCCGTGCTGTCGAATGCATAATGTGTCACAAATCCCAGTGTATAGGCAACAGCCGCATCACTGTGGCTGTTGTTGGCATAGGACATAAAGTAATTAATGATTTTCTCGGCAGGCATATTGTGCATTTTAGAGCCGAACGAGCGCAGACTTTTTCCTGTCTGCCAAGGAAGAAGCCGATGAGTAAAAAATATATCGGGACCCGATGCCCCCCACAGAAACGCCGTACGTTGATCGTTCAAAGCGGCACAATAGGGGGAAAGCGTACCATACACTCTTTCGGCAAGCAGATAATGCGAAACAATAGCAGGCATTTTGTTCCTCCATTTGATGACTCGATAACCATAACACGAAAGTTTCGGCAAACGGCAGCATCGCAGCCCCGCAGACAATTATTCCAGAACAATCAGATGAGCAAACGATGCCATCAGCTTTTTGGTTCCGATGGTATCAAAAGCAATTTCAAGCATACTGTCAGATGCCATTGGCTTGGAACTAATGATAACACCTTCTCCAAAAGTCTTGTGTGATACTTTCATTCCTACACTGTAGGTAACAGCAGGTTTCTTGGTAACACCCGAGGTAATCACCTTGCTCTTGGCAATATCGGCACGCCGTACCGCCTTTGGTTCGGGAATATCAATATTGGGATTGCGTACAATCTCCTTGTGTTTTTTCTCAACGATCTGCTCGGGCAGTTCATTCAAAAAGCGGGAAGGACGGTTGCGTGTCGTATGGCCGAACAACATACGGCTCTCGGAATTGATCACATAGAGTGATTTTTTGGCTCGTGTAACACCTACATAAGCAAGACGGCGTTCTTCCTGCATATCACTCTCATTCATTGTTGCCTGAAAACCGGGGAAAATATTTTCTTCCATTCCCGGAATAAAGACATTGTTGAATTCCAGTCCTTTGGCAGAATGAAGTGTCATCAGAACGACTTTACCATTGCCTTCTTCTTCATTATAGGAATCAATATCCGTCATCAAAGCCACTTCCTCCAAAAATCCCTGCAGTGTTGCCTCTTCGCCGTTTTCTTCCTCGTACTTCACAATACTGGACTTCAACTCACGAATATTTTCCACAGCGGCTTCGCCACGCTCGCTTTCCCTGCGAATGAACGGTTCATAGTCAATTTTTTTGATCAATTCTTCATACATTTCGGACACAGGCATATCATCCAGCATATCGCTCAGTTCTTCGATCAAACGGCTGAATTCTTCCAACTTATCCTTGCTGCGTACCAGTGCTTCAAATTCGTCTGCCTGCTGAATAGTCTCATACATACTCTGACCGAGCGTGTGTCCGATTTCTTCTATCTGGCTGACCGTTTTATCACCTATGCCTCTTTTGGGGACATTGATAATGCGTTTCAAGCGGTTGTTGTCGTGGTGGTTGCTGATAACATTAAGATATGCCATCATATCCCGGATCTCCCGACGCTCATAAAACCGGTGACCGCCAATGATCTTATACGGTATGCTCGAACGAACAAAGGTACGCTCCAATACCTGTGACTGAGAATTCATACGATACAGCACGGCGAAATCAGAATAGTCAGCTCCCTGCTGTACCAATGATCGGATCGTCTTGGCGATAAAGCCTCCTTCGTCCGACTCATCGCTTGCCGTATACCACGTTATTTTGCTGCCCTGTTCGTTTTGTGTCCAGAGAGATTTTTCCTTGCGGAGCGTATTATTTTTGATAATATGGTTTGCCGCTGAAAGAATATTTTTGGTAGAACGATAATTCTGCTCCAGCTTGATGACACGGGCATTTTCATAATCGCTTTCAAAATCCAGAATATTTCTGACAGTAGCTCCTCTGAACTTATAAATACTTTGGTCATCATCACCCACTACACAAAGATTTTGGTTTTTGAGCGATAACAGTCTGATCAATTCATACTGCAAAGTATTGGTATCCTGATATTCGTCTACCATTATGTAACGGAATTGATCCTGATATTTTTCCAGTATCTCAGGAAACTCGTTAAAGAGTATCACGGTATTAAAAATAATATCATCAAAATCCATTGCATCAGACGCAAGCAGTCTTTGTTGATAAAGGGCATATATCTTGGCAATGCTGAGCAGTCTGTCGTCATTGCCTGCCTGCTTTTTAAAATCAGCAGGAGTCATCATTTCATCCTTGGCATTGGAAATTTCGTAAAGAACACTTTTGGCAGGAATCATTCTCTCATCGATCCTGAGGGCTTTGATACAATCCTTCAGCAGTCTTTTCTGATCATCGGTATCATAAATCGTAAAATGATTGGAATAACCGAGATTTTCTCCATAGCGTCTTAATATTCTGGTGCAGGCCGAATGAAAAGTAGACGCCCATATATCATTGCCCTTTTCACCTACCTTAGCACAAATACGTTCTTTGAGTTCATTGGCTGCTTTATTAGTAAAGGTGATCGCCAGAACACGCCACGGATGGACCTTGGCTACGGCCAATTTTTCTGCCAGCTCATCCGAAAGCACAGCATTTCCCTCGGCGGCATTTCGGATTT
The DNA here is from genome assembly GCA_902802985.1 of uncultured Ruminococcus sp. Classification (GTDB taxonomy): domain Bacteria; phylum Bacillota; class Clostridia; order Oscillospirales; family Acutalibacteraceae; genus UBA1213. The sequence goes on along the minus strand of CADCOE010000061.1, from coordinate 19,451 downwards.
CTTCCATTTCGCCGTCTGTATATTCCCCGTAAACTTCTTCACTTTCATACGCCTCCCCCCAACGAAGGATATTGGCGGTACGGTTGACAAGAACCGTTGTTTTTCCGCTTCCTGCACCGGCAAGGATCAGCAGGGGACCTCTTGTCATCAATGCTGCCTCGCTTTGCCTATCGTTGAGATGGGAAAATTCTCGGCGAATAATTTCCTGACGCAGTGAAATCAACTCTGTTCTGGTGGTTTCGTTCAAATTAAATACATCCTCTCAGTGGCACGGGTACTCCCGCAACTCAAAATAATTATTTTTTAATACCTTCTTATTTTACCGCAAAATCAAAATAATATCAAATATTATTCGTGAATTTATGACGGGTAAACATAGTTATTGAACGATCAAAAAAATTATGTTCATTATGAATAAAAGAAATAAATCACATTTTTAAGGAAAGCGCGCTGACAGTCTGCCAATACGGCATTGCTATATTTTGTCATAGTACATAACCTTGGCATATTAAGACAATAGTCACTTATTGCTAAAAACTCATCCCTCATAAAAATGCGGTTTTTTAATTATTTTGACGAAAAAAGGCAGTTTAATCCTTGCAAACTCAATAAAAATACAGGTTGGCATTATAAAATTCTTGACAATATGGGAATAAACGTTATACAATATAATATGGATAATGTTTTGTTGTCCGTCAAATGGGGTAATACCTGTTTACTGATATTTTCATCTCAAAATGCCGTTTGAGTTTTATATATTTTTATGATGACCATCAATGTGTTCCTGTAACTCTTTTTGTTATGATATAAAAACCGCAGTCTTTGTTGAACCGACAGTCACTTTGCTGATTTGCCGTCTACGCTTTGATTGTTTCGGTCGATGGGTTAGGAAGTATAACGGCACACAACTGAATAAAAATATAAATTAACGGCACCTTTGAGCTGATTTTTATGGACTTCATATCCTGTCCGTATACAAAATGTCGGAGTAAAAAAACAACACAGGAGGTGTCAAAACAAATGGATCCGATATTGGCAATATTTTTAATTATTGTCGTTTCGGTGATAGTCGGCTTTTGTGCTTTTTTCGCCGGTGTGCAGTACAGAAAAAGAATTGGTGAAAAAGAAATAGGCTCAGCCGAAACCGAAGCAAAACGAATTGTGGAAGAGGCTCAGCGTTCGGCAGAAGCAACCAAAAAGGAAGCCGTTGTCGAAGGTAAGGACGAAGCACACAAACTGATCAACGAAGCAGAACGTGAAATTGCTGACCGCCGCCGTGAAATGCAGCGTCAGGAACGCCGCATCCAACAAAAAGAAGAGTCGGTTGAAAAGAAACTTGACGGCTTGGAAAAAAAGGAAGAGGCCGTTGCTCAGAAAAACAAAACCGCCGAAACCAGACTTCAGCAGGCAGAACAAATCAAACAAAGTCAGCTTGAAATGCTGGAAAAAATCTCAGGACTGACTTCCGAACAAGCCAAGGCGTATATCCTCAATAACCTTGATAACGAACTTGTTCACGAGAAGGCTGTCAAAATTATGGATTATGAGCAGAAAACACGTGATGAAGCCGAAAAAAAGGCAAGAGAAATTATTTCTCTCGCTATTCAGCGTGTTGCTGCTGATCACGTAAGCGAATCGACGGTGTCTGTCGTTCCGCTGCCCAGTGACGAAATGAAAGGTCGCATTATCGGTCGTGAGGGACGCAACATCAGAGCAATCGAAACCCTAACAGGTGTCGATTTGATCATTGACGACACGCCCGAAGCAATCACCCTCTCTTGCTTTGAGCCCGTTAAGCGTGAGATCGCCAGGGTAACACTGGAAAAATTGATTGCGGACGGACGTATCCATCCGGCACGCATTGAGGAAATGTATGAAAAGGCTCGCCGTGAGGTAGAGCAAATGATCAAATCCGAGGGCGAACGTGCTATTATTGAAGCCGGTGTCAATGGTATCCATCCCGAACTGGTCAAACTCCTTGGCAGGCTGCATTTCCGTACCAGCTATGGTCAGAATGTTCTTGACCATTCACTGGAAGTTGCCTACCTTGCCGGTATTATGGCGTCTGAATTGGGACTAGAGCCAACAATGGCAAGACGTGCGGGACTTCTGCACGATATAGGAAAAGCACTTGACCACGAAATCGAAGGTTCTCATATTGAGATTGGCGTAGATGTGGCAAGAAAATATAAAGAAAGCGAAATTGTGGTTCACGCTATTCACGCTCATCACGGCGATGTCGAAGCGAAAACCATTATCGCCTGTTTGGTACAGGCCGCTGACGCTATTTCCGCAGCCCGTCCCGGTGCAAGGCGTGAAAATCTGGAAAATTACATTAAACGTCTTGAAAAACTGGAAGAAGTTGCCTCCTCATTTGAAGGTGTTGAACGCAGCTTTGCTATTCAGGCAGGACGTGAGATCAGAATTATTGTGAAACCCGAAATTATTAAGGATGACAATATGGTTCTGCTGGCAAGAGATATTTGCAAAAAGATTGAAGAAGAAGTTGAATATCCCGGTCAGATCAAGGTCAACATCATCAGAGAAAGCCGTGCTATCGAGTACGCCAAATAACCATTACATCAATAATATTACAAAAACAGCCGATGGGATATTTCTATCCATCGGCTGTTTTGTATCATAGCGGCTATTATTCCGTTAGGGTATTCTTTCTTTTACTCGGCTTTGCTCAACGGAAAACGTTATATGCAATAATCCCCACCGGTAAGGGCAGTATCTTTGTCAATAATGTCCTGTAAAGTAATATTGTCCAGATATTCACTCATTACCTGATACAGTCCCTGCCATACGGAAAGTGTCATACACTCTGCTGCTTGGGGACAATCGTTATACTCCTGTTCCAGACAGGCAACAGGAGCAAGGGTGCCCTCTGTCAGACGAAGAATTTCTCCCACCGTATATTTTGAAGCGGGTTTGGAAAGCATATAGCCCCCCTGATAACCTCTGTTCGCACGGAGAAGCCCCGACTTGCTGAGTAAAGGAACAATTTGTTCCAAATACTTTTTAGAAATATTCTGGTGCTCGGCAATGTCTCTCAGTGCAATATACCCTCTGTCCTGATGAATGGCAAGATCCAGCAGCATACGCAGTGCATATCGACCTTTTGTTGATATTTTCATATTCATAGTACATATTCCTTTCTTCGTCATATTGGCTGATTTCTATTATATCATATATGAAATGCCTTTCGCAAGGCAATAAACATATTTGTCCCCTATGTTTTTAGGAAATTCAAAAATATCAAAAGAAGCGTAAGCAGTACGGAAGCTGCTTACGCTTCTTTGGTTTACAAGTTTACGTGCAGATCATCGAGGGGAAACACCCATCCTTAATCGCCGTAAGAACCATCTGAGAATTGAGTTGAAATACCATCTATATTGGTAACAGTGATATCGCTCAGTGATTTAACAAACTCACGGCTTCTCCAATAAGTTTTATCGAAGAGATTAGCGATGTAAGGTGTGCTGGTATCCTTCTTGGAAATCAGATAGATACCCTCACGGATAACAAATTTCTGATTTTTGCCGGCTTCATCCTTATATTCTACATATGTATCTGTCAGGAATCTGACGATCATCTTATCAGAAGTAGTGGTGCTTGCCGTAAAGAGGAACTGCGGATTGGATTTTGTACTCTTGACCTTACCGACTGACGCAAAGGTAAGGGAAGGAATATATTCACCCGTCGTCTCATCTTTTCTTTCCAGCGGATCTTTTGGTACATCCAGCGTAAATCTGGTGGTTCTACCAACGATCAGATCTTCCTTAGAATCCCAACGGAATGACATATTGCCATCAACTACCGCATAAGTACGATCGGCATTCGGACGGGAAAGCATACCGGAGTTAGCAATAAAGTTAATATCACCTTTGTGGGTGAAATAAGTACCCGTATCCTTGACTTTTTTAGAGTCAGTCCATCCAGCATCATCAGATGTTGCTGCACCAGACAGAACGCCATAGTTGGCAGGATTGGTAAAGAAGTCTTTCGCCTTAGAACTGTAAAGATCCAGTTTTTTGGTATCAGCAACAGGCTCTTCATCCGGCTCAAAGTAGTAAGCACCTGCTTTGATACTGTAAAGATCATCTCCACCTCTTGCCTGAACGACTGTATCCTGTGTAAAGTAAAGTACCATCGGATCCAGATCACCGTCGTCGTCTATATCTTCCAGTTCATAGACTACCGACTCCTTATCATTGATAATGACAGAAGTGTTAATATCCACATATTTAACACTGGAGTTCGGTACCCATCTGGGTTCTGTCGCATAGTCCATCATTACATACTGTTCGTCATCCTTGATCATTGCGGCGGTGGCTCCTTCCTTGGAGCCATTGATGGTAAAGTATACATTCTTAATGCAGTCATTTTTTGCGGCAGTGGCCGAAGATTTTTGATTAGGCTTTACAAATATCAGCGGATAGTTTTCAGGGTTAACGTCATCCACAACCACACCGCCTGTAGGACAGCCATCATAGAATACTCTGACGATGGAGCTGCTCTTCAGCTTATCCTGTACATCATAATACAGGAGAGCGATGGAACCACGTGTTGTCTCTTCCATAGAAGCAATCGCTGTATTAATATTATTGACCATCTTTTTGAGGGATGCTACACTGACAGAACTACTCTCATAAAGTGATTCTGCAGTTACTAATACTGCCGAAAGATTATTCCTGGATACTTCTGTATACTCTGATGTACTCGTTCTGTGCAGATACTCCGGATATTTGCCGACGCCTCCACCCGAAACAGGTTTTTTCAGGTAAGCTCTTGCGTTACTCATTGCCACATAGAGCTTTTTATAAGCATCAACATAATTTTCTACTTCTGTTGCCTGTGCATCAGCCACAGAATCCGATTTAGCCATAATTTCATCTGTTTTTACGGTATCATCTTTTGCACCGGAAGTGCTTGCGGTCGTATAAGGAGTATAAACGCTTCTGATACCATTTGCTATTCTGTAGTTATCTTTGCTGTCGCTTGCTGACAGACCCTCATCATTATATTTCTTAATGAGTGTGCTGCCGTAGTAAATGCTCTGAGCTGCAATAACTGCTTCTTTCAGTCTGTCCTGATCGGAGATAAAGGATGTCCATGCACCTTTACCGCCTTCAATATCAGGATTATCGAAAGTCGGGTTAAAGAGAACATTATTGCCGCCCTGCAATGAGGTCTTATAAAGGTGAGGCGTACCGCTGTCATCGGTAATGCTGAATTCAATAAACGGCTTGTTTTTATTAACATCAACATAGAAGTAGCTGGGGATACGTGTCAGACGATTGGTCATAGTGAGCGTTTCTGTTCCTTCCACACCACTGCAGTTAACAGTCAGGCTGCTTTCGTTCCAGCCACTCGGCACAGCAAAGTAAATTCTGCGTGTATCGCCGATAGCATTCTGATCGGGATCGAACGTATAAACCGAAAGATCGTTGTACTTGCCGCCAATCTGGTTAGCTGATTTCAGTTCAACCCAAATGTCACCTCTGGCGTTTCTAATGTCGATCGTAGAAACACTTTTGGTAGAGTCACTTTCGTTATTTAGACCCTTCAGTGAAACGGTATAGGTAGCACCCTGTGCAACCGGAATTTTAAAATCACACCAATCGAGGTATGGCTTCAGTTCAGAGTTGCCAACACGGCCTTTGCACTCATTACCGGATGTGTATCCGCCAAACTTTTTACCTCCGTTAAGTCCGTCCCCATTAGCGTCCGTTTTACTGTCGCCATAATCTTCTACATAAGAACGGTTAACAATTCTAACCTTGGTACCGCCTACAAAAGGCATAGCGAGATCTTCTGCCTTCATATCGCCGGAATCCACTTTGGGAACGGCAAGATAGGGTACGGAATCAGCACTTGCCAATTCATAAGAACCGTGGCTGTAATCTCCTCTGGTCGGTGAGTTCCAGAACAGCGTATAATATTTATGTACTGTAGTGGAAGAACCTGAAACAACGGAAATGTTGCCATCAGTACCAACTGCGGTAAATTTCTCTGTTTCAAACTTACCTGAACCATCAGAAGAACGACCAACAATACAGTTAATTCTGAAGCCGGCAAGAGTTTTATCAACGATTGCATAGAAGAAGTTGGTACTCTTAAATCTCAGCATCTGAATACCGGGTTCTGACGGACCGAGATCCACATATTCTGTTTCGCCTGTTTCAAAATTATACTGAAGCTTGTAAGCATAGAAATAGGGGGCAATACCCTTTTTCATATAGAGATCTCTGTTTCTGGAATAGGACATATCGATAATGACAACGCACTTATCTGCCGGAACAGACACATCAAATGCCATATCTTCCAGTTCAACTGTGTCATCGCCTTCGTATGCCATCGGCATAACACCGCTGCTTAGGTCGATCGGCGTCCAGTCTGCATAGGAAGCTGCGGGAGCCTTCACACCGGAGCCGGAAGAAAATTCATAGATCGGGTAGATCATAGGAACCGAAACAGGAGTATTGTTGCCCGGCTGAACAACCCACTGACCTATACCAACAGTAAATTTGGATTTCACTACGCCGTCATCCTCGACCTGAACGTTGACATCACCGGAAGAAATAAATCTTGCAGCATAATACACGTCATCCTCTACTACCAATTCCCACGTTGCATCGTTGAGCAGCAGTTTTGGTACCGATCCATATCTATCCTTCTGGAAATAGAGAGTCGTAAGCTTCGCTTCCTTTGCTTCGAAGGTAGTGGCATCACCGTGAAGCATTACTGCCAGATTGCCGTCTGCATAATCGGCAAACTTAAAGGCACGGGAGTTAGTGGAGAATCTGGCTCCGCCTTCGTCCTCATATTGATAAACGAACGTTACCATTTCGTAATCTTCGGTATTGACCGTTGCATAATAGAGTCCGTTAGAGCTATCGTAAATCAGATCGCTGAACATCATAGTGGTACTTGTACCTTTAGAGAGGTTCATCAGCTGAAGACTTACGCCGACATCTGTCGAAATATAAACTCTCATCTGGTTGGAGGCACGCAGTGAATCAGCGGCACTGCTCGGTTTGATAACAATACAGTTATTGTATGCTGTCTGAACTTTTTCCGTAGCGTTATCAATTTCATCCTGTTTTCTTGCTGTTTTCTTAACAGTGTCAGCCTCTGTCAAAGCCTCCTGCAGTTTGCCAAAGCCTTCTGCGGTATAGTTTTCGGTCGGGGAAGAACTGATGTAAGCGGAAGCTGTCGAAACGATCGCATCCAGTGCTCTTGTATCCAGCTCAGTGATATAGGTTGCCTTGAGAGCTTCCCACGCTGCATTCAGAGTGACTACTTCCGTATTGATCTCTTCCTGACGAAGCTTCTCCTTGTCACGAAGTTCTTTAGCGTGTTCAAAAGCAACTCTAAATGTATTTCTGTCTGCTTCCGGATAATGTGTATCTTCCAGACCCACTTCAGAAGTAGCAAGCAGCGTATCCAAAGCTGTCTTGTCCAATACGTGATTGGTCTTAATATCTTCCATTTGTTCGGTCAAAGTGGTAACATCTGCCAAGGCTGTGGAGTTAGTGCAAGTTTTATCAGCCAAATGTTCTTTCGCTGTTGTCAGAACACCACTTTCAAAGGAAACCAACGAATCCAGATCGTAAGTACTCTTGGTAGCGATCAATTCTTCGCCTTCCTTGATCTTATCAGCAAGCAGTGTACGATTTTCGGCACTCAGTGTTTTTACTGTCAGACCCTCGATTGCTTTATCAAGGTTTTCGATTGCCTTTTTGTAACCGATATACTCCACACCATCTACGGTATAGCCATCTCTTGCTTTCTTGATCTTTTCGGAATTTTTAGAAACGGGAACACGAGAAATATAATACAGATCGTTGTATATGTCGGTAGCTTCGTTAAGAGCTTCCGTCAGCTTGGCATAGCTTTCGTCCGTAAAGTCAGATGCTACTACCTTATTGGCCTCATTGATTTTATCCATCAATGCAGCTCGATCAGTAGATGTGATCAAAGCAACATCTTTGTAGCTCAACAAAGTGTGAACTTCTTTATCTGATTTTAAGCCTCTTGCATGAACAGTAACATAAGAAGATTTGCTCAACACGTCAGTATCTTCACACGCTGCCTCTTCACTGCTGTAAACGGAATAGCTGCCGCTGCCGCTGTCATACAGCAGCCAAGCTTCTCGGTTGGAATAAGCGGGAATATTAACGCTGTTTTTAGATCCATTATAGTCGATCTCAATCGTAAATCCGTCACCGGTTTCGACATTAGCAGCCCACCAGCCACAGCCTTCATAGTCAAAGTAAATGCTGGAAGCTTTTTTGTTGCTGCCGTCTGTACGCAGATAACTCTTACCTGTAATGGAAACACCGGTAACATTCGTAATATACGGAGCAGAAGAAAGACTGGTAGTGGCACTTTCTTCATCACCGTTCAGGAAATTGACATGAACGACTGTCTTGGGGTTCTTAACATAAACCAGAATGAACGGTTCATCAACCCAAGCGTGTCCATTGTTAGATGTTTCCAAATTCATTTTACCGTCCCAGTTGGTATCGGTATAATAGTACATGGTGTCTTTCTTGAACTCAAAATAGATTTCCTTATCTTTCGGGTCAAGATACCAAAGGTGGAACATTTCGGGAGACTGAACGTTATCCGTTGTTGTTCTCAAAATACCGCCACGTCTGGAAATAATAACATTAAAGTAGTGAACGTCTTCATCGCTGGTATAGAAAGAACTTCTGAACCAGTTATCGCCCTGGCTGGCAGAAGAGGTGGTAGGACCGTTTCTGGTATCACCCTCGTCATAGTCAGAGATCCATCTACCGGCTGGTTCGTCCTTGTTAGCAGCCTCGTTTTCGTTTAGGTTTACGTCACCAACACTAGGTTTAATACCGTAACTTTCATAATGTTTTTTACCGGTGTAAATATTGGCAACATCCTTATATGTCCAGATATAAGGGCAGATCGCCCAGTCCATACCCGGCATTTTTTTAACGTTCAGGCTGATCTGGTTATCGGTAGTGCTGAGCACGTTATTATTTCTTACCTGCATAACGGTAATACGGCCTACCGAATTGTCACCGTTTTCAATATTGATTGTCAGACTGAGTCGTGCCAGTTTCTTTTTCTTGTCAAATGCATCGGAGTACTTACTGTAAGCAGTGAGCTTCAAAGTAGGCAGATTTTTTCCGATACCCTTTGTGTATTCTACAAAGACATAGGTAACGGTATTATCATCCGTGGAGAAAATATCCGAACTGGATACCTTAGCACCCTTAGAAGGGGTACCATCGGAATCGAGCATACCCATATATTCATATCGTTTATTAGAATCATGGGGATCCGCCACACCGATTTCGTTAATTTTCTTTACGCCCTTATAATAATAACTTCTGGCGTAAGAAATCGCACTTTTTACATTAAGATAGGCCTGTCTGCTGTTAACGTCATTACTGGTATTGGAAATACTGTTGGACGCAATAAACATCAAAGATGCCGAAAGCAACACAAGCACACACGTAACAGCAATCGCCAAAGGAAGCGAAAAACCCTTTTTGCTGTTTCTAATGTTCAACATAAGCCGCAAAACTCCTTTCTTGAATTAATATTTTTCTCTTTCAAATATAACGCCCGCATTGCTGGTAGGAACAACGCTGCTGTCAGGGTCGACTCTTTTTAGAACATAGGTACTGCTCTCGATAACACCTGTTCCGCCGCCCAATGTCAGTTTTGCTGCGGTCGGACCCTTCGTTCCCACATTTTCCAGAACGACCGATCCATTAAGAGCATATCCTTCATCCATCTCTATCACATAATCAAGATAAAGGAAATCATTTTCTTTGCTGCCCGGTGTTTTCATTGTCTTTTTGACAATCTTAAAGCTGATCTGTTTTACGTGTTCAAATGCCAGACCATATGATTTTTCCAAAGCGGCAGAAGATTCGTCCGAATCCTTTGCATATCTAAATCTGCGGATAGCGTGTTCTCCCTTATCCTGCACGAAGTACTCACCCGGCAGTTTATCTCTGGGATAAGCATCCGCTGCTTTGCCGTCGCCCAATGATCCGGTATCATCCGGCAGGAAATACACTTCCTTAGCAACTCTGGCCGCCTGTACAATTTGTTCTTCCACGAGATTTGCTTCTTCCTGCTGTGTTTCCACACGAGCCGCAGTGGTGTAGTGGTTCAGTGTCATAGCAAAAATACCAATACCAAGACCAGAAACGATCGAAAGCACAGCAATCGTTACGACCATTTCAACAAGAGTAATACCTTTTTTCGATCTGAATTTTTGTTTCAAAACCGCCAATCCTCCTTTCATTACAATACCCTATCATTCATACGGAACAAAAGCAACATTATATACAGCCCCACCCGAAGAGTTGCCGGCTGTTTTAATGAGAATACCTTTGACCGGAGTGGATGTACCGGTACCGGAAACATTCGATACTGCGTCAGCTACAATCGTATAACGCAGATCCACCATATTATTAATGGCAAAACTGGCTTCCGGCACATATTTGATGGAAGGATATTTGTGTTGTACAGTAGCACTGATTTGATTTAAAATTGGGGTTGTCAGCTGTTCTTTTTTTTCAATTTTCAGATTTTTTACGCTTGTTGTAATGAGTTCGTTGGCAGAAACACAAGTAACCGCTACCTGATTTCTGTCGGCATTCTTTACAGTAGTAGTATAACCGCCGGTCAAAGCCCCGAGTGTTCCGCCGAAAACAATTACAATAATTGCTATGCCAACCACAAGCTCGATCAATGTCATACCACGCTTGGAAAGTGTCTTTTTCCGTCTCAAGTGGAGCGTAACTTTTTTCATAATGAATTCCTCCTCACTATGCCCATAAAATAAAGCCACTTACACATTATGAAATTATCCTATATATCATTATACTATAAATTAAAATCTAATCAAGATTTTTTTTTACATTATTTTGCACAAATAATGTATTAATAGTTTGTCACATTTTTTACTAATGTCTTATTTTTTCAAATTTTGGTGAATTATGCTGAATTTAATTATCAAAAATCATTTTTCACACAGCCTGGGAAAATATGATAAGCGACAAAAAAGCAGCAACGAAAGGCTGCTGCTTTTTGAATGGATTTTTAATTTTACGTATTGGCATCAATAACGCTGTATACACCGAACATCGGAAGAATCATAGCAACTACAACGATACCTACAACAACACCGATCACAACGGTCATAACCGGCGTCATTGCTTCTGTCAGACGCTCTGTTGATTCATCTGTCTGGGATTCAAACATTTCAGCCATTTTGTAGAAAGAGTCACCAAGCATACCGGACTCTTCACCTACTCGTACCATTGACACGAGGATCGGGTCAAATACAGGATGCTTTGCCATTGCTTCGTGAATAGTAATACCGATCTGTACATCAGACAAGACATCCGCAATTCTTGCTCTTACAAAGAGATTGGGAACGGCATCTCTGGAGAGTGCCATTGCCTTATGAATGGGGATACCGGAATCGGTCAAAGTAGACATCAGTCGGCAAAATCTTGCCAAAGAGCTTTGACGAATGATCGGACCAACCAGCGGTATTTTCATAATAAGCTTTGCCAACATCATAGAAAACTCCGCACTGGTTCTCTTGAGAGTAATAAACGCAAAGATAATACCTGCTGTCAAAATGAGAACCAACCACCAGTAATTGATCAGGAAGTCAGAGAATGCCATAACACCCAAGGTCAATCCCGGCAGTTCGGCGCCCATACTGCCGTAAGTTTCTTTAAACTGAGGAAGTACGAACACTGTCAAAATAACAATAAGAGCAATAACAAGTACGATCAGGAACACAGGATACATCATCGCACTTTTAATCTTACCGGAAAGAGCAATATCCTTTTTACAGATAACAGCGGACTGTTCAAACGCCATATCCAAACGACCGTTTGCTTCACCGGCTTCAACGATACTGATGTAGATAGAGGGGAATGCCTCAAAGTTTCTCATTGCCTGAGAGAGTGTAAGACCGTTATAAAGACCTTCATTAATCTCACGCAAGATTTTTTTCATTGTCAGTTCTTTTTCGGAATCGATCATAATCTGCATTGAAAGGGAAAGGTTGATACCTGCTTTCATCATCATACCGATCTGGTTAAAGAGCTGGAGCAATCTTTTCTTTTTGATTTTTTTGGTATGAATATCTCCGCCGATCTCCATTTGCATAATGCTGGTTGCTTCCTTAGAACCGGCAGCCTCACTAATATCCTGAACGATAAGACCTTTTTCACGAAGGATCGCAATCGCCTGACTTTGTGTTTCCGCCTCAAGTGCACCTTCTTTTTTCTGGTTTCTGGCGTTCATCGCCGTATACTTATACTTCAATACTGTTCACTCCCTTATCTTCTTGCGTCGGTATCGCCAACATCAAAGTTCCAAGCCTTTGCGATCTGTTCGGTGATCAGACCCTGTGCCAAGAGGTTATCAATACTCTTGTGCATCGTGATCATACCGTACTGCTGACCGAGCTGGATAGACTGCTGAATATTTGCAACCTTATTCTCACGGATAAGGTTACTGATAGCACTGGTAACAAACATAATTTCAAACGCAGCAATTCGTCCGCCGGTTGCTCTGGGCAGGAGTCGCTGAGAAATAACCGCTTTCAGTGAAGTTGAAAGCTGTACTCGGATCTGCTGCTGCTGATCCGGCGGGAAAATATCAACAAGACGGTCGATTGTTTTGGCGGCACCCTCTGTATGTACCGTTGAGAAAACCAAGTGACCGGTTTCGGTTGCGGTAAGGGCAATCTGAATGGACTCTCGGTCACGCATTTCACCTACGAGAATAATATCCGGGTCTTCACGCATCGCAGCACGAAGAGCCATCGGGTAAGAACGGCTGTCAAGACCGATTTCTCTTTGGTTGATAATACAGCGTTTCGGCGTATGAAGAAACTCAACAGGGTCTTCAATGGTAATAATGTGTTTACTCTTATATTTGTTGATCTCATTGATAAGAGCAGCCAGTGTGGTTGACTTACCGGAACCGGTAGGTCCGCACATCAGTACCAGACCGGAGTTCAGGTCGAGTGTTTTTCTGATAGAATTCGGAAGGCTAAGTGTTGACAATTCAGGAACAACGCTGTTAATAACACGAAGTACCAGAGCGGTACCATTACGCTGTCTGAAAGCGTTGGCTCTGAAACGTCCACATTCACCGATTTCTACAGCGGCATCGGCTTCACCTGTCTGGAGGAAAGTTTCAAAACGAGAGTTGTTCAGCACTGCCTTGATAATTGCTGTTACTTCGGCCTCATTCAAAGCCGGATCATTTGTAAAGAATACATTACCGTGAAGTCTGTATGCCGGATGGTTACCCGATGCAATATGTATATCGGAAGCACCTTTGGTAACGGCTTCTTTTACAAGACTATAAAAATCCACTAAAATCTACCCCATTCTTTTTATATTTTGCGTTTCCGCACATAAGAGGGCAACCCGAAAAAGCTGTATTGTATATAACGTATATAATGTAAGCTTTTTCCGCAGTAAGCCCTTAATCGTTAGAAATTGTCATTTCTACATATTCCTCATAAGAAGTCAGTCCCTGTAAAACGTCAATTCTTACATTTTCTTTCATCGGGATCATACCTTCTGCAATCGCCATCTCACGGAGGTCATCGGTACTCTTGCCTTCGGTAATGGCTCTTTTGAGCGTTGTTGTCAGGAGCATTACTTCATGTACGGCAATACGTCCCTTATAGCCCTTTTTATTACAGCGGTCACAGCCACACTTACGATAAAGAGTGATCTCTTCGTCTTGTTTCAAGCCAAGAGCGATACGCTCGTTCTGATCGGGGCTGTAGGCTTCTTTGCAGTTAACACAAAGACGTCGTGCCAGCTTCTGAGCGATAATACCCAGCAGAGCGGACGATACCATGTACGGTTCGATACCCATATCCACCAGACGGGCAACCGAGCTGGGGGCATCGTAGGTATGCAGTGTTGAAAGTACCAAGTGACCTGTAATAGCAGCCTGAACGGCGATACCCGCAGTTTCGCCGTCACGAATTTCACCGAGCATAATAATATCGGGGTCCTGACGAAGAATAGATCGAAGGGCAGCCGCAAAGGTAAGTCCTGCTTTTTCATTGGTCTGTACCTGGGTAATACCGGGCTGGATCATTTCGACAGGGTCTTCAACCGTAATAATGTTGATATCTTCACTCATTACTTCGTGAAGAGCGGTGTAAAGAGTGGTTGATTTACCGGAACCGGTAGCACCGGTAACAAGAATAATACCTCGGTTACTTTTGACAAGATGGTTAAATTTTTCAAGGTTCTGAGGAAGGAAGCCGATATTTTCTTTTTTCAGTTCCATACCCAGAGAGGTGGTAATACGCATTACGATCTTCTCACCAAATACGCTTGGGAGAACGGAAATACGGAAGTCAATATCCTTACCGCCTACACGATAATTAATACGACCGTCCTGAGGAATACGTCTTTCAGCGATGTTCATATTACCGATGAACTTAATACGAGAAGTAACAGACGGAATCAACTCCGGGCTGGTTTCCATATATATCTGAAGTTTACCGTCAATACGGAAACGAATTCTCAGACATTTTTCCATTGGTTCAATATGAATATCGGATGTTTTCGAGAAGATAGCCTCCTCGATCATTGTATTAACAAAACGAATAATCGGCTGGTCATTGGCGGAAGCATCCTGAGCGGCTGCTTCTTCGGCCTCTTTCTGAGCCTGCGACTTAGCGGTGTTAGACTCAAGGAATTCCTTTGCATCGTCGATTGCCTTTTGAGCGGCATACATATCACGAAGCTTGGCGGTAATTTTTGAGGCCTCTGCGATAACGGGCTTTATCTTTAATTTGGTTGCAATGGAAATATCCTTCAGACCCTGGTAATTAAGCGGATCAGCGATTGCCACAGTCAGAAATCTGCCTTCCTGCTCAACGGGGATTACCATATTGGACTGAGCCATTTCCTCGGGGATAATGCCGTTCAGTTCTTCCGGAATGGTGATGGTATCCAAATCAACATAGGGAATATAGAGCTGTTTTTCAAGTGCTTTGCACACTTGTTGTTCAGTAACGATTTTATCCTCGATAAGAAGATCCGCAATACGCTTTTTATTGGTCTTTTGTTTTTCAAGCACTTCCTCAAGCTGTTCTTCTGTAATGTCGCCCGAGTTAATGAGTATTTGTCCGATCTTCAAGTTACTAACTCTCATCTTTTCAGCTCCCTTTAGTCATAAGAAATCAAAACAATTTAATGAAACAGATTAAAATATAGATCCACCAGATACCGAATTCCGTCAAACAACGCCAAATATGCCATCACTGCAACAGCGATATACGGACCAAACGCGAGATAGGAGTGAATACTTGGCGTATCATCATTTTCTTGTACCGAAGCGGTCTGGTCACTGTCATTCTCCCGATTTTCGTTTGTATCTGTTTTACCATCAGATGTTTCGGCATCTGGTTCCGGTTCCATAGAAATTCCTTCTCCATTGTCATTATCGGCACTGCTTGGTATCGAAGGTGACAGCGGCTGCTCTTTCCGGCGGATCTTAGCTGCCAATATCACGACCATAAATGCGACCGCAGCCGTCATCACCGAAATCAGCAGCGTATATATCGTACCCGGAAATCCCGTCAGAATACCGACGGCAAAAAACAGCTTAACGTCACCGAAACCCATACCTTCACGCCGATAAATCAGCATACCGAGCATATCAATCAATATCATCACAGCAGCACCGATGCCTGCACCGGCAAGCGGTGACCACCATGAAACGTGCAAAATGTTGTATCCTCTGACAATATCATAAACGCTGATCAATATTCCCAGCACCCCCAACGCAACAGTAAACTGATCGGGGATAATGGTATATTTAAAATCCGATACCGCAATCATCAGTGCGGTAAAAAGAATAAGCGTCAGCATAATAAAGTAGATGTCATATCCCTTATTAAACTGCAAACGAAGGGCTGCAAGACAACAAGAGAGGATAATGGAAATCAGGATGCCGGAACCGAGATAACGAACACGCTTTCCCGACAAAAGTTCGGGAGAAGGTGTTTCATTATAATCGCACAGCCATTTGGCAGGCACCTTGTTAATGATCAGGTACGCAAGCCACGTCAGCACAAATCCCATCGGCAGGCAGCACACTGTCCATATCAGACCTTGTGTGGTCTGTAAGTATTGTAAAGGCTGCATTGAAAATTCCCTCAGCTTTAGCTTTATTGATTAGGACTCTGATGATTCAGAAGCTACGTCCACTTCTGTATCTTCTCTTGCATCCGGATTGAAGTAGTAAAGCTTAATGGTCATCGTTGCCTCGATCTTGTCGCCGTTTCTGTCTACTGAGGAATTCAGGGTAGAAACCGCAGCGGAAGAAGCTTTGCTGGACGATTCACTGGAAGCGGCACCTGACTCAGTACCCGACTCATCCGTTTCGTCATCAGGAACAGAAGCCAGTACTTCATCATCATCTCTGTTGGCAGGTCTTGTATTAACGTTAGTAACATAGTACGAACCCTTTGATTCTTTTTCAAAGTAAGCCAATGTTTTGATCAGTTCTTCTTCTGTTGCCGAGAACTGATATTCTACAATAGTGGTATACAGCGGGTCACCCGAAGAAGACACACGGCCTTCGGAGTCTACGACACCTTTTTGTACGCTGAGCTGTGTAGGATCATAGTCCAAATCCACCAGCATATCTCTGATGTCGTCCGCTGTTTTGGTACCGTTAACAAACAGCTTCTGGCTTTCTGCTTCGTATTTTGCCTTCATCTTTGCCACATTTTGGCTCACTTCTTTTTCTCTTCTCAGATAGTCATTGTACATACTGATCTCAGAAGCAGCGGAAGCGTGATCCTTCTGATAGGTGTCAAATTTCTGCGAGAAAGGAACCTGAACCATTATCAGGAATATAATGCAGACAACCAATACGCCTGCGATAACCCAAATAAACTTTGGGATACTCTGTTGTTTTTTATCCATTGTTGTTTACCTCCGTCAGATATTGACCGCAAGCGGCCGAATTTTTGATGATAAATAATTTTCTCCAAAGCGATCATTACTTGGAAGCTTCGGAGGATGACTCGCCGGAGTCGCTGTCAGAAGAGCCGGAGGCTGCCTCCGCACTGGCAATCGCTTTCTCTACGACTTCATCTCTGATCGAGAACAGCATATCTGCCTGATAGTAGTTAGCGCCGTCCTCACGCATTGAACGAGCGGAGTACTGGTCAATAACGTTAAAGTATTTACCGCCGTCGATGTCATTTTTCAGTGTAACGAAAGAGTTATAATCCTTAACATCGATATTAGCAGAAAGCTCGTTATTTTCTATATCAAGGTTAGCGTCCTGATAATCCTCGGCAGCATTTAGAACTTCCGTATAGAAATGTTTGACAATATCTGCTGCTTTCACAGTGGTATGCGGCAATGTTTCTGCATCCTCATCCAGATTGTCCAATCGGGTGGTATAGTCTTTTTCGTCCTGAATAAGCTTTTTGATATTGGTAAAAGTAGAACTGTTAAGCTGGTCGGTATCGTTCTTTTTCTGCATTTCCAAAGCCAGCCACCAGCCGCCGACGCCTACCATCCACAGCAAAGCGGCTACGGTAATACCTGCGGTAATGGTTTTGCCAAGTTTGGTACCCTTAGCCGCAGCAAGAGCGACCACAGCATTAGTTTCACCAAGAAGGAGGTTGGCTTCTGATACAGGCATTGAGAGCAAGCCGTTAAAGGTAATAAATGAGGTAGTATCATAGCCTTTTTCAGCAGCAGCCTGAGAAGCAACCGGAGGAACAGTAGCACCGGTAAAGAGATTGGTGACATTTTCCATTGGAGCGGTCAGACCTACAGTACGGCAGTACTGAGCAATATTCGGCAGCTTGCACAGAGCATCACACAGAACGATCTGATCAATATCAAGACGAAGGGTAGAGATAACCATTCTGAGGTTTCTGAGAATTTCGCCGGCGGCATTTTCGAGCATTGTCATTGTCTGCTTTCTGGTCTGAGCAGAGTTACATTTATTACAAGCACCAAGACCTTCCTGACGGATCAACTCGATCGCACCCATTTTACTGATACCAAATTCCAGCGAGAACAATTCAGCAATATCTTCCAGTACACTGGAGAAAGCCTGCTGGAACACCGGAGCACCGTTATGAAGAACGACCAGTCGGGTAGCGGCAAAGTCCATACTGATCAGAGCGATTGCTCTGGTAGCAGAGTTAAGGTCTACCTTAGAGGTATAAAGCATACCTGCGATAGGCGGTGCCACTTTTACGATATGTAAGCCTTCTTTTTCAAAGTTAGCACGAAGGTCGGTAAGCATACCGGTATTCATTGCAAAAAGGGAGGCAGAAACATCTTCTGATTTGCTGGCTTTACCATACTGCTGACCATACTCAAAATTAAGGATCGTATACTTTTGAACTTCTGTATGAAGAACGTTTTCCGCCTCAACACGGGCAAAAGTCGGAAGGAGCTTATCCTTTGCCGGCGGATGCTTATATTCTTTGGTAATAAGAACATCTTCATCCTCAATACAAACAAAGAGGTCGCCAAGTTCCATACTGACACTGGAAGCACAGCGTTTTACAAAAGCAGCAAGCTCCTCTGTCTTCTCATAGGGATGATCCTTGAGGGAATCATTCAATTCAAAGATCTGAGGAACATTGAAGTTAGTCGGCATCTGAGATCCCGGCTTTCTGGATTTTGATGAAAAACCGCCGTCTGCTTTATCATACTCTGCCGGAGTAAGAATGAGAAGGCTTCGTGTAATCTGCATTACAGTTGCTATTGTTTTCATAAATACACCACACTCTTAAAAAATTTTTTAACCTTACGGTTCGGGGTTCTTAGTCTGAACGAAGGGTTTACTTCTGCAGATACGGTCAAAACGGGAACCGTGCATTTTCCTTTTCGGCGGTACTTTGCAGCGGCTTTACGCACACCTACAGTTATAAAATCCTTTTTGTTATTTTATCACAAAAATGCCTAAAATACAATTCTTTTTTTACAAAAACTTGTATTTTGTGCAGTTGGTTGATTTTTAAGGTTGTGATTTATGCAATAATACATCTTTTTCATTTCAAAAAAGTGTATTTGTTCCGCATTATCACAAGTTTCGAGGTTGTTTTTGACTGATTAACCACAACTCGTTTTGTACAAAATGCTAAATATAAGGATAAAAAAAACGAATGAAAAGCCCGAAACAAATGCTTCGAGCTTTTCGTATGGAAGGAAGTTTTTTATCCTAACTCGGCAAGAAGACTCCGACCTATAGAGGTCGGGGATGAATTGCCGTCAGCCCGTGAGGGCTGAAAATACTTGACATCACAAAAATGCAATGATACGCTATAGTTGTAAATAAAACAAATTGGGTGGTGACGAGCATTGAATAAAGCGTATAAATTCAGAATATACCCAACTTCG
>CADCOE010000060.1 GCA_902802985.1 uncultured Ruminococcus sp. | reverse complement strand
GGCAGTAAGAATCGAACTCACGACACGCGGTTTTGGAGACCGCTGCTCTACCAGCTGAGCTATACCCCTATAAGTGCGTAAATAATAGTAACATATTATTGCAAATTTGTCAATAGTTTTTTTTTAATTTTCTGTATAAAAAATTGATTTCATTGAAAAATATTGGTATTGTACTCCAACATTTTTACATTGGTACATAGTGTAACAAAAAATATTCCCATTTTAGGAATAGCATTTCGGAACCTCTTGTTATATAATGAAAATGACGGATACAGCCGCCAATTCACAGTGACGGACGGAGTTATTATGAAAAATATGGAAAAACAAAAGATCAACCACAATATGATGTCAAAAAAGGCATTAGTCCTTTGGCGGTTACGCATTAGTGCTGCCATCATAGGAGCGTACTTTTTTGTGGGAGCGGCATTTGCATTATCCCGTCTGACATCTGTTATTCTGGGAACTGTTTTCATCGTTGTTTATGTGGCTGCCTTTACGGTATACTGCCCCATATTACATCGGTCGTACCGATATATTATCAATGAAAGTGATGCTGAAATTCAAAAAGGAGTTTTCTTTCGTACACATACTCAAATCAAATTTTCCAAGGTACAATACTGCGTGGTCAGCCAGGGTCCTTTGCAGCGATTATTTGGGTTATGCAGTGTCAGATTGCTGACTGCCGGGTCGTTTGAAACCATACGCGATATTTCTCTGCGTAACGGGGAGAAAATCAAAAAATTGACAGAATAACAAAAAAGGGAGGAAAGCTATGAGCAACGAGTACAGACGCACTCATCCATATACGATCTTTATGAATTTAAAAATATCTGTTATTTTGCTTTTGCTTCCCGTTTTACGGCAGCTAATTCACAGTCCGCAAAATATTTTTGAAATCATACGCACCCTCAGTTTAAATACCATTTATGCCATTGGGGTTCTGAGTTATGCAGTTTATTCCTATCGACGGTATATGTACAGGCTGCTTCCTTACGGCATTGAGGTCAAAAGCGGATTATTCATCCAAAAATTTTTTACACTGCCATATAACAAAATACAGACAGTCAATATCTACAAAAGCGCACTTTCTTCTCTTTTAGGAGCTGCCAAAATTTCCATTGATTCCCCGGGAGGAACCAGCAGACGATATGATATTTCCGCTTTTTTCTCTCATCACTACACCGAAATTCTCACAGAACTGCTCAACAGCGGCAAAAAGAAAAAAGCCGTATATCGCTCTGATAACAGTTCCATCCTGCTGATGTGTGCTTTCTGGTCAAACCCTACCACGGGATTGTTGCTGGCAGCACCGTTCATTTCACGATTGGGTACCGCTGCCGGTAATGAGATACGTCATATTCTATATCACTCTATGGATATTTTCTGGGAAAAATTAGCTGTGCAAATCTCACCTGTAACAGCATCGGTTGCCAATATGCTGATTATCGGGTGGGTAATAGCAGTAGTGATCGAATTTTTGAGATATGGACGCTTTTCTGCTGCCAGAATTGGAAAGTATATCGTCGTGTCCAGAGGAATATTTAACCGCAATATCACTTATACCCGTGCAGACAGAATTGCTGCGGTCACAGTCAATCAAAGCCTGCTAATGCGTATTCTGGGACTGTACAGTGCAGGAATTTTTACCATAGGAGCAGGAAAACTGAAAGGGGATAAAAGTCTTATCATCGCTGCCGAAAAGAAAAAGGAACTTCACCGCCACCTCAAACAAATGGTAAGAATTTCTCCGGACGAGAAAAAAATAGTACGTCCTGCCGGATCCGCTTTGTTTTCCTATGTTATGCTGCCATTTTTGATTACACTGTTGATTATGTCAATATTAGTCACTGTGGATTATTTCAGCGTCATTGATGAAATTTTCAAAGTAATTATGCTCTTTACCCTTATCCCGCTGGTCTGGTGGATTATGTTTCGGATATATGCTCACCGCCACTCACACCTTGCCCTCAACAGCAGACAACTGATTGTCAGCAGTTATCGTAAACTCACTGTACAGAAGTACATTATTCCTTTTGAGCAGCTGCAATACATCAGCATCATTCAAAATCCTATGCAGCGTCTTGCCCATACCTGTACAGTAAAGGTGTATCTTTATTACGAAAAGCGTGCTTTTCATACCATCAAGAATCTTCCTTTGTCCGAAACAACAGATTTGCTGAACAATGCCCAAAGATATTCTGCGAAACGGACAATATCCGCATCTGCCCTCATCAAACAACCGAATGATTAACATCCTAAGACATATTTTCCCTCAAAAACAGTCCCGACAACAAGCTTTGGAAAGCTTGCTGTCGGGATTTGTTCGTACAAAACAGACACATCAACATATATAAAAAGGTTTATGGAATAAACCAAATGGCATCAACGGTGTCAATGTTCAGACGGGTCTGAGAAATAGGTATTCTGCCATTCGGGGTGTTACGGGCAGGGTCGGCAACGTAAAAGATACCGTCTGTATAATCTGTTAAAAGTATGGCATGGGGGATGTCATACTCATAAATCACAATTCCTTCGGGATGTTTCTTTAGTTCTTCCATCAGATATTGACGACGGCTGGCATAAGACTGAATATTTTTATTGACCACACGTACACCATTATAAGTGTAGGTGTTCAACATTCCCGCTCCTTCACACCATATCTTAGGACGACAGTTTTCTTCGGTAATGCTCTGCCATGAGGCGCTGCCATTTAAAATGGCTTTTCGCCGCAGCATCATCGTATTGGCAGCAAGTGTACAAGTATAGTTGGTGTGCTGCTTCAAGAAAACCTCCGGAATATTGATTGCATTATTCATCACATAAAGATATTTGGAACGATACTCTCCTTTGGCATCCTGTGCAGCAATTCTTACTGTATATTTGCCGGGCTGTGATGGTATTCTGATACTTTGGGTACTATCGGTGATATAACCCGTTACCTCGCACCACTCGCCGCTCTGATAACGATAGGAATATTTATAACGATAAGGAGCCACACCGCCTGTAAATACCGCCTTGGCAATGATCGTTTCACTTTTCTCGACAGACGTTTTGCTCACGTTGGATCCGCTTTCTTCAAATTCTGTTCCTGTATCCTTCCTGACAGTAATGTCAATATATTGGGAAGTATATTGATTATTGGCATCCTTTGCCGCCGCCCTGACTGTGTAAACACCGGGAGTTGTCGGCATTTTTATTCTGCGGCTCTTTTCATAACCATAAGAGGACTCATAGATCCAATCAGAACTGCCTTTTGCTTTATATGAAAATTTATAACAATAGGGAAGAGTACCGCCTTGTGCATTGACATTGGCTGTTATCGTCTGTCCCGTCCAGACCGAATAATGACTCAGGGTTGTTCCGTCACTGCTGATAGGTTTTCCTGTTGCTTGCTTGACAGCAATATTCATGGTCTTTGATACACAATGACCCACCGCATCTTTGGCTTCTATGGACATCACATATATGCCCGGCTTCTGCGGAAATGAGATCTTCCTGCTGCTGTCACTGATATAACCTGTATCAAACGTGTGGTAAGGTGTACCGTAGGGTTGATAGGTATATCGGAAGCTGTATGGTTCTATGCCGCCCTTTACTTCCGCAAAGGCACTCAGTGTCTTTCCTGTATCAATGCTTGTGGAACTCACAGAAAGATTTTTTTCACCAAAACGAGTACCCGTATTGCTCTGTACGGTTACATTCATTATTTTTGATGCCGTTACTCCGTTAGCATCCTTTGCCGAGATTCGTACTTCATAGATACCAGCTGTACGGGGCATTGTTATACTGTATTCAGGTTCACTGACGGTATCGCCGGCATAGATCCATTGGTCACTGCCCCTCACACGGTAGGAATACCGATATTGATACGGCTGTATACCGTCTTTGAACTTCGCACTGCAACGCAAAATACTGCCGCACATTACCGAATTGGCACTGACAGAACAACCGTCATCATTGATCGCCGTACAATAAGCAATATCATTATTTTCCGCATAGGTGTGTACATAACCTTCGTTCTTACCATAAAGGATCAGCTGACTGTCTGTTCCATCAAACGCATTATCGCTGACCGCTTCTACCTGCTTACCCAAAACGACCGCTTTCAGGTGGTCACAACCATCAAAAGCATTGTCTTTGATTTCTCTGACCGTATCGGGAATATTCACATAGGAAATACTATGGTTATTCCGAAATGTGTTTTCCTCCACCGATACTACCTTTCTGCTGTTCAGCTTGGACGGAATTTCTATTCTCTTACCTTCTCCGATATATCCCGTAATGGCAATGCCGTCTTCCGTTTCGGTGTATTCATAATCACCTGCTGTGACAACAGCGGAAACATTCATCGTTGACAGAAAATCAGTTCCTGTTCCTACCCCTGCTCCTGTCAGAACAACGGCAGCAGCCGACATTGAGATGATCCTGGTCAAAACTTTCTTTTTATCCAAAATGACACTCCTTGAATGATTATAGTAAAATAAAATGATTTTTTATTCCAAATTTCCTTTTTTTCTGCTGACCATTGGACAGTATATCACACATTTTTTCAGTTGAAAAGAGAATGAAACCAAAATAGTGAAAAAACTGTAACCTTTACTAAATATTATTACAACTATGTCATTTTTTGAAAAAGATTGACGAAGTTTCTCTTTTTTCTCATCCCGTCAGTAATGCTTGATTATTGGTGCTTCAGGGTGTAGAATAGAAGTTGAAAATTAAGGTGTAAACCGCATAAAGAAAGAGTGAACTATCTATGAAGGCAACAAAAGAGGCAGCTTTGCTGATGTCATCGCTTTCCATTTATCAAGATATTTTAAAACGTACCGTACCAAAAGCATATTTTGACCTTTTGTGTGCGGCAGATAAGCCGGTATTGGAATTTACCCGTGCGTGGGGACAGTTCTTTGCTCTGCTGTGCGACAGAGGCTATGCCGACAGCCTCGCCAAATGTCTGACAGAGGCAGCTCTTTTCGATGAAAATGCCTTTTCCAAAGCGGCAGCTGCCGGACGTGAAAAAACATTGCCGTCTGAGGTGATCAGTGCGGTACGTCGTGATATTTCCGCTATTGTTCGTATCAGTGCTCTGTCACCTGACAAAATATTGGATGACTATTTATATCGGGATGAGTTAGGAGCCGTTGCCAACAGCTTGCCGAGATGGAAAGTCGGCATACCGGTTAAAGAATTCACCGATGAAGATACCGCTATTGATTGTCTTTCTGATCATTACAGACAAAATGGCTGCGGTATGTTTGCCCGATACCGCGCTTTTATCTGGCGTGATAAGGGAATTGAACCTGTGGTTCATCCCGATCCTATTTCGATTTCATCTCTCAAGGGTTATGACATCCCCAGAAGTCTGGTTGTTAATAATACCCTTGCGTTCCTTAACGGCATACAATGCAACAACTGTCTGCTGTACGGCGACAGGGGAACAGGAAAATCTTCCACCATCAAAGCAATCCTCAATGAATACTATACGAGAGGACTTCGTATGGTTGAAATGCCGAAAGACAGGTTGTCTGAATTCCCGATCCTCGTGGACAGGATCGCATCCAGCCCACTCAAATTCATCATCTTTATTGATGATCTGTCCTTTTCCAATGACGATAACAGCTATGCGCAGCTCAAAGCGGTATTGGAAGGCGGGCTTGCTGCCAGACCCGACAATACACTCATCTATGCTACCTCCAATCGCAGACATCTCATTAAAGAAAATTTTGCCGACAGAGCCGGAGACGAACTTCACAGAAATGACTCGATACAGGAAAATTTGTCGCTTTCTGACCGTTTCGGACTGTCCGTCAATTTCAGCAAACCTGATAAAGAAGAATATCTGGATATTGTACTCAGTCTTGCTAAAGAAAAAAATCTGAACGTCAGTATGGATGAACTGGTATCGGATGCTGAACAATGGGCAATCGCAAGAGGAGGACGCTCTCCCAGATGTGCCAGACAATTTATCGCCGTTACCGAAGCAAAACTCCGGAATGTCGAATGACTTGCATCAAAACAAGGAGCCACAAAATGAAACAATTACTCTCTTTTCGTCATACCGTTTTGCTTGGTATCTCCCTTATCCTTACCGCATTGTTCGTTTTTTCGGCGTGTTCGGATCAAAGTGGAGAATATCCTGTGGTGATTGCCAATTTCACCTTTGATCAACAGCCCACCTCTGTTGTTTGTTTGAATGACTCCGTTGCCGATGTACTGCTCACCTGCGGCTACTGCGACAGAATTACTGTTCGCTCCGATGAATGTACACAGGAAGAATTGTCACATATTCCGTCTGCGGGAACGTGCAGCAATCCCGATATACAGAAAATACTGGACGTTCATCCTGATGTTGTTTTTTCCGACAAAAGTCTGGATGCCGGGATACGCAGTGAACTCGAACGTTCCCATATCAAAATTCTCAATATGGCACCTGCATCCGATATTGATGAACTGAAACAACTGTACAGAAACGTGTGTGCCGTTATCGACGGTAAAAATCAGGGACGTACACACGGTGAAGATGCTGTCAATACTGTGATCTCTACACTGGATAGTATGCAAAACCATATTTCAGATGACAGCCTTGTTGAAAAAACAGCCTGCTATCTCTATGATCTCAATGGAAGAGCTGCTGACGACAATACCTTTGCCGGCAAACTGTTTGAATATGCCAACGTGATCAATGTGTGTTCTGTTCCGTCAACAAGCGGCAATATTGAAAAACTCAGACTGTCTGACCCTCAATATATTTTCTGTGCTTTGGGACTCAAAGAACAGCTTGCCGAAAATGAGGAACTGAAGCATCTTACCGCCGTTAAAACGGGTCATATCTTCGAAATCAATGCACTGGAATTTCAGCGTCAGGGAGAAAGTATGACAAACGTTCTTTCACGAATAATAGACGCTGTCTATCCTCCCATTTCTGAAAGCTCTGTTCCGGAAAGCAAGGATACCAGCCTTTCGGAGAGCAGGGAAGAAAGTAAAGAAGAAAGCTCCCCTTCCATCAAAGCCGACCATTCTTTGACGATTGACGAATATACGGCATATGGCAAAGGCGACTATGACGAAGATTTCAAAAAAGTACAGCAGCGTTTAAAAGATCTTGGATTTTACAATGATGATATTACCGGCTATTTTGGAGAAATCTCCTCCAAAGCATTCAAAGCTTTTGAAAAAGCCAACGGTCTTGACCAGGACGGCTACGCCAGTCCCCAAGATCTGGAGCTTCTTTTCTCCGACAAAGTAAAAGCTGCCGGCTGACATCAAACAACGGGACGTATGAATAAGTACGCCCCGTTGTTTTTCTTATAGGATGACATTAATTAGCCAGTACTTCGCCGTTAAAGGAAATGGACTCGATTTCTTCGGGATTGATCGTGATCCAATCAGAAAAGTCGTATCTGGTATTTTTCCAATAATTGGTGCGGAAAGTATATTCATTCTCCTTATTTTCTTCCACGTTCATCATATATGCCGAACCATATAAAACCGTTCCATTCTTCAGTTTGATTTCCATATCTTCAAATGCATCCATTCCATAAACACTGTAGAAAGATTGACCGTTGGTATCTGCCGTAACTGTCAATTCCGTACTGAAAGGACTTGCTTTGACTTCACTGACAAGATAGGCGGATGTACTGCTGTGATGTTCTCCGCTGACAGGAGAGAGCGTACGGTCGGTATCTCTGTAATTGAGAGTAAAATGAATGTCAAGATCAACAGTAATATCTGTTTTGGTAGCAATGACAATGGAACTGAAGTCACTGGTAAAGTTGATCACTTGATTTTCTTTCAGGGTTTTTTTGGCTTCATCAATCGCCTTTTGCTCGTTTTGAAGTGTTTTGTCGGTATTATTTTTAATATCTTCGGTCAGTTGATTCATTCTGTCTTTGGAACTGTCATACTGACAAAGCACTTCATCAATATGATATAAGTGGATCGTATGGTTGCGATAGGTAAGATGTTCTCCTTTGAGGTTGCGGGTATCATCTCCGTAAATCATCTCACAGCTGATATGTTTGGCATCTGCCAGACGATAGTTGACGATCTGTTGGCTGTGGTCCTCGCTGCTGCCTGTCATCCTGCTCCAGAGAGATTTGCTTACCTCAAACTCGTCTTGTCCTTCATATTGGATCAAGCCTTCACTGCCGGCAAACATATCATTATTGTCATACTCGGTGATAAAATATTCATCTGTTTCCCCGTCCACAAAATCACTGCCGTCAGATTTCGTGATCATCACCATTCCTACTACGGTATGATCATCTCCGGATATGCCCAGAAGTGCTGCCTGTACATTTTGATCGGTACTGATGGTAACATCGCCGCCGCTGTAGAGTCCGTAAGACTGCTCTCCGGCAAAGCGTTCTCCGAAAGCAGCATTGAAGCTGCCGGAAGCCCCTGCCGCAGCGGTTCCTAGTACAGCAATGGATACCGCTGCCGCTGTCAGCACAGCCACCCATTTTTTGGTGGACTTTTTCTTTTTAGAGCCACCGTCAATGCGTTTCATCACGGCTTTTTTTACTTTCTTGGCATCTACCTCGTTTTTTGAGGCAATCTCTTCCTTACTGATATGGGACGGATCACTGTCTATCCAATCCAATGCATTGTTTTCTTTTGTAATATCCCATTTTTTCATTATTAAAATCCCCTTTCCATTAATGCTGCTTTGAGTTTTTCTCTGGTTCTCTGGAGTTTGGTCTTAACGGTTTCCTGCTTGATATGAAGTGCCTGTGCAATCTCTGCCGTTTTTTGATAATAATAATAATACCGTATCAGTATTTCACGGTCGGGCTGCTTGATTTTTTCAATTTCTTCTTTCAGGCTGCGGCACAACTCATCCTGTTCAAAATTTTCATTAAGATCGGTACTGTCAGGCTGTTCAGCCGCCTGCGATATATCATAGATTTCGGCAGGCTTGATTTTTCGCAGTTTGTCTTTGGTACGGCTTTTGGTGATACAGCTGATATACGCTTTGAGCTTGTCGGGATTTAGTTTATCAGCATTGTTCCAAAGCGTAACGAATACATCAGCAGTAATTTCCTCTATATCCGATGTGGCCAGACTGCCTTCTGCAATATTGTAAGCAATCGTAGACACATAGGGAACATAACTGTCAATGATCTTTGACAAAGCATCCTGATGGTGTCTTTTCAGCCGTTGGGCAAGCTCTTTATCATCCACTTTGTTCTCCTCCTTGATTTTTTCAGCTTTCATTATCATATACGCAGCAAAAGGGAATTCAGGCTCAAAAAAAGGAAATTTTTTTTCAAAAAATAATAACATAAAAGCTTGCTAAGTACAATGTACCCAGCAAGCCGGAATGATATAGATACTGACAACATTGACATCAGTTTGCGATCACACAGCCGTCAATTTGGATAGAGGCAATTTCTGCGGTGTCCAAGGTGATCCAATCGCTGTTATCGTAGTCATTATTTTCAGCATAGATCAAATGGAAAGTATATTCTTTTTCATCATCTGTATTGTACCAGCTTTGTAACTGTCCACAGATCTGTCTGCCATTGGTCAGTGTGACTGTCACATTATCAGCGATGTGCTGAATACCTTTATTCAGGGTAACGATACGAACATCCGAATAGGGGGTAAGGTCACCGTTTATCGTTAATTTCATTTCCATTTCCAATGAAGTAGCTTTGACAGAAGTAACCGATATGCCTATATCACTGCTTTCTGTATCTTCCGATACCTTAAACGTATCATCAGCCCTGCACTGTAATGCCAGCTTATGATCGGACATTACCATTTCCCGATCGGAGTCCCTGTAGTTAAGGTCGAACGACAAGTTAAGGTCAATCGCTACCTTTGATTTATCAGCTACATAATATTTGCCGCTGCCCTCTTCTCTGATCACCTGATGATCTGCAAGTGTTTTTTGTTCTTCACTGATAGTCTTAGCGATGGCCGCAGTGTCATCCTCTTCTGTGTTTTCGTCAGCTACATCATAGATCATTCTGTCACGGCGATACATTGCAATTTCATTCTGGCTGACGGTCATTCTCTGACCTTTGATGTTGGTACTTCTGTTATAAAAGATGTAAGCAATAATAGTATGATCATCGGCAAAAAAATATTTTGCCTCCGCACTGGCTTCATCATTATCTCCTGTCATTATATCATCGTACAGGGAACGAGTGACACTGATTTGTGTATAATCCATACCTTGACCTGTATTGTCACCTATTCCGACATAGCCGTATTTGGTGCAGTCGATCATATCATAATCATCAATAAACATATTGCTGCAATCATCCGTAAATGCGGAACCGTCCTTTTTGGTTAATCTGACCGCTGCTATAGCGTGGTGACTGTCACCAATCACACCTGCAAATTCTGCATTGATATTTTCATTGGAACTAATCCGGACATTGCCGCCGCTGTAAATACCATCCTTGCTTTCTCCTGCGAAACGTTCCGAAAATGCCGGTGTAAAGACCCCGGCTGCTCCTACCGTAGCGACACCCAATACTGCCGCTGCCACCGCCGCTGCCAGTGTGATCACAAACTTCTTAGAAATATGTTTTTTGCCCTTGGCGGAGTGTATCTTTTCAAGTGTTAAATTCTTTACATTTTCGGTTTTAACACCTGTCTGCCGATATACAGTAGTTTCGTCAAGATTTTTGCTGTCGTGATCCATATAATCAAAAATATTATTTGTTTTCATCGTTAATAACCCCTTTCACTCAGAAAAGCTTTCAATTTTTTTCTGGCACGTTTGATCTTCGATTTGACAGTTTCGGTTTTCAGTTGAACGATCTCAGCGATCTGAGGTGCTGTCTGATAGTAATAATAGTATCTTACCAATATTTCCCGATCCGGTTCTCCGAATTGATTGAGTGCGTCATCCAGATCTTTTTGCAGTTCCTGCCTGTCAATATTATCAGAAAGAGTATATTCATCGGCAAGCACCACATCATCAATATCCATCAAATTTCTCGTACCGATCTGTCTGAGCTTGTCCTTTGCCTTGTTTTTCGCAATGGTGCTGATGTATCCTTTCAGCGAACCTTCGTTTACTTTATCCGCATTATTCCATAAGGAAAAGAAAACATCAGCTGCTGTTTCCTCTATATCCGCTGTGCTGAGATTTCCCCTTGACACATTGTAGATGATCGCAGATACAAGTGGCGTATAATGTTCCATCATCATTTCAAGAGCTGCCTCGTCTTTTTTCTTTAATTGTTTGATCAGCTGATGTTCATTCATAACGTTCCCCTTCTTATCAACTTTAATTTTATATTTTCTTGAAAGGCCTTTCACTTATATAAACGTAAACAAATCTCAAAAAGGTCTGCCAAAAGAAAAAAAGTTTTCCACCAAATATATAAAAACGGTGGAAAACTTTTTTAACTGACATTAGCTGTCAGACTTCATATTGATGCAAAAACGCTGTAATGATCTCAATGGATTTTTGGGCGGCAGATTTGCTGAATACGGAATATTCAACTGCATCGTCCCTGTCACTCATACTGTCAGAAATGGAACGCAGAACAGCAAATGGGATCCGGTTGATATAGCAAACCTGACCGATACTGCCGCCCTCCATTTCACAGGCAAGTGCTTTAAAACGGGTATGGAGTGATATACGCTTATCATTTCCGCTAATAAAGCTGTCGCCGGTTGCAACAGTTCCTATGGCATAGTTTTTCTCACCTATACTTTCACATGCCGCTTTCAGCTGCTCTATCAGGTGATTGTCGCAGGGAATATAGATAATATTTTCATTCGGCAAAAACAGTGTGGCTGGTTCATCGCCAATGGCAGTAGTATCCATATCGTGCTGTACCACATTTTTGGCAATGATCACATGACCTATATGGGTTTCCATACTTGTACTTCCGCCTATACCCGTATTGATAATACAACTCGGTTGATATTGGAGTATCATTGTCTGGGTTGCTACGGCTGCATTGACTTTACCGATACCGCATTTTGCTGTTACACAATCTGTACCACCGATCTTGCCGCTGGTAAATGTAGTACCGCTGATGGTTTGCGACTGTTTGTCAGTCATTTTGTCAATAATTCCGTTGACCTCAATATCCATTGCACCTATAATTCCTATCATTTTCTCAACCTTCCTTACTATGTTATTCATCTGACTCATCAACGCTGCTGTCAATGATACTTTCCTCAGCGGATGAAACAGGAATTGTACTTTCTTCTATGCTTTCTTCTATACTTTCCTCCTCGGATGACTCAAAAATACTGCTCTCTTCTACACTTTCTTCCTCGGATGACTCAAAAATACTGCTTTCCTCTACACTTTCTTCCTCAGACGACTCAGGAATACTGCTTTCTTCTTCGCTTTCTTCCTCGGATGACTCGAAAATGCTGCTTTCTTCTATGCTTTCTTCCTCGGACAGATCAAAAATTTCCTCATACTCACTGTCATCCTCCAATGAAAATTCACTCGTTTCTTCGCTTGTTTTTTCGGATACGGAAGGACGGCTGATACCTGATACCGATGATGACGGTTCTCTTCTTGCCGAAATCATCAGCATAATGACAATAATCAGCAGCACAACACAGGCAATAACCGATACAGCAATCATCAGTGGCTTCCTGTTTTTTTCGAAATCATCGTATTGATCAGCGCTTTTGTGGGGAGTATGACTTAAATCGGCTTTGCAGGCAGGGCAGATCTGATTGCCGGCAGGTATTACCGCACCGCAGAAAGGACATTCTATCCTTTGAACACGATAAGTGGGAACCTCCTCCGGATCAGGCTGCATTCGTTTGAGTTCTTCCGAAATATCAAATTCCTGTGTTTGCTGCTTGTCATTATTTCTGACGTGTCCGTGATGAGCAGAAGTACTGCCGGCAGATGACGGATGATAAGGGGAATGTTTGACATCCGAAGATTTGATCTGTTTGATTTTATGCTGGTTTTGATTTTCATTTGTTTGATGAAATACAATATTTTCATTGGGAGCTTTGGACTGCTGTGATGATGTTTCCGTCTGTTTCACTTCAAATGCGATGAGCTTTCCGCCGCAGTGCCGGCAAAAATCGGAATCATCATCATATCTGCTGCCGCAGCTCGGGCAAACTTTTTCTGGCATTATTGCATCACTCCTTATGAAGGTTCCTTTCCTTAGATGTTATTATATATACAAAAGAAAAATCCGTCAAGACCGATGTTTTGCCATCCGGAGAAAATCATAGAAAAATCGGTTTGTTTCAGCATTGTCCCCGAAACAAACAATCACTCGAGACATTCTGTGCCCCGAGTGATAATATTTCATCAAAGTGTGTTGATATAATATCCCAGCTTATCAATACTGTCTTTGATATTCTGCTTATCGCCAATATTTTTGATCACCTGATAAGAGTCGGAAGTAGTTCCGTCATACCAGCTGCATTGATCAAAACCATCCTGGATGGTACCGCCGTCACTGCTGAACTGATAACCATAGGTAGCGTAAATCGTATTAACCAACATCTGTGCCTGTTCCTTAGTCAATCCGCTGGTAGATACTGTATCTCCTGTTCGTGCCAGCATCTGTACATAATCGTGTACGTCATCCAACGTCTTTTTGTCGTAAGATGGACTGTCAGAGCGGAAAATGCCTGTTGTGGTAGCGTCGATATGTACGGTATCGTCAGAACTTTCCTGAGAAGATTCCACAGAGGATTCTACAGAGGATTCCTTCTTGGAAGTTTCATCAGAGGACTCTTTCTTGGAGGTGTCCGATGAATGCTCGGCAGCCGAAACACCTGAATTAACAGACGGGGAGGTTGGCATTACCGTAACCTCTACTCTGACTTTAATATCAGGATCACTGACAGAGTAGGCTTCTATGGTACAAATACCGGGAATGATACCTGTTACTACGCCGTCGGGGTCAACCTTGGCAATTTTTTCATCATCACATTTCCACTTATAATCGGACAAAGCAATATTTTGCCCTTCGAGAGAAAGGTTAATTTGCTGGGTACTGTCTTTATATAATGTCACACTTGACGGACTGGCATAAAGCGTAGGCTTTTGTACCTCGGATACAACAGAAGTATTTTCTTCTGTATCCGAAACCTTACTGTTTTGATTGTTGCTTTGATTGGAACACGCACAAAGTGCCATAACAGAACAAAGTGCCACAAAAGCGATCGCTGCTCTTTTCATAATCAATGCCCCTTTTCTTTTTATTCCGATAGTCAGAATTATACCACATTGTTTTTAAAATAGCAATGTCAGAACCTCAATCTAAATAACAAACATCTATACCCGAACACCAAAGAAATTGCGACTTTTTGCCATAAAGATGCTCAAATCAATCCTTTTATTTTCAGACAATTAAGAAACGCTTCACATCCTCTGACAATATCTGTATAAGTTTTGTCAAAATTTCCGTAATACCAGGGGTCAGCAATATCACCGCCGTCATCGGTGAAGGACAATAATTTTACCATCTTACCGCCCTGTTGATGTCCTGTTATTTTTTCCATATTTTTCATATTCATACTGTCCATACCGAGCAGCCAATCGTAGTGATCATAATCGCTTTTTTGGAGTTGAACCGCTTGTTTGCCGCTGCAATCGATCCCGTGACTTTCCAGTTCACGTCTTGCAGGAGGATAGACAGGACGTCCGATACCGTTAATAATTTCTTCTGTACTGGTAGCACTGGAACAAATATAAAAATCCCGCTCTAAGCCCAGTTGTTTGACTATATTTTTAAAAATAAATTCTGCCATCGGACTTCGGCAGATATTGCCGTGGCAGATGAACATTACTTTTATCATATAAAATTCCTTTCTCGAATTGCTGTAAAAGGGCATTAAAAGCCGC
>CADCOE010000059.1 GCA_902802985.1 uncultured Ruminococcus sp. | reverse complement strand
ATCTTGTTCTTTACTCTGTATGATATAGTTGCCATCCACTGTCACAGTACCGTGATTAACGTCCAAAAGACCGCTTTCCTGCCAATAGTCGCCCAAAACATTCAGGCTGCCGCCATCCAGCTGTAAATCTCCCTTCTGTATCAATGCCCCGCTAACAGTAAAGGCAGTGCCGTCTATGTGGGTCATACCATACTGCACGAAAGACAAAACTTGGCTGTCTGATGCAAAGTGATTGACCCTTGCACTCAGTTCAACATTAGGATTGGTAATTTCAACAATATTAAAGCCTGAACTGTCAGGATTGCTAAAGACAACTGTCTGCTTTTTATTGCCCGAAAGGATGGTCTTATGGTTCCCTCTGGCATTAAAATTCCCGTTCGAACCGGTCTGAGTAAAGTTACCCTTTACTTCCAGCGTACCGTTGGTAAGATAGTTCTCTCCATAACCATAAATTGACTGATCAAAAAAACTGCCCTTGACAAGTACATAGTCGTTCTCCTCATCCATCTCCAGCCAAGCAGTACTATCAGTGTATTGATTATTTTCATCTTTCGTTTGATTTTGTATTCTAAAATTGCCATTGACTGTCAGACGTCCACTCCTAACATCCAGCTTGCCGTTCTGACTCCAGTAAGTGCCACTTACATTGAGCTGTCCTTCTCCCAGCAACACCTCATTATTCTGCACAAAGTCTCCCTTAACCGTCAGAGTATGTCCGTTGAGGTTGATGCCCTGATTAATTGTCAGGGAACCGTCAATCACCATATCTTCCAAAAGTGTTTTTTCTTCATCCCATACGGTCATTTTGGAAGCCGCATCGGCAGGCAATGATACTGCCGGTGTTGCCATTGATGCCAAAAGTACCAGTGCTACCATTTTTTTCAATTTCATAAAATCACCTGCTTTTATCAATTTTTTGTTTATATTTTCAGCATCATTAAGTAAAACAATACTAAATTCTCTTCAATTATATCATAAAAATATCCATTTGTATCAAAACTTTCCAATTTGGCAATGCCAAATCGGTTATCCACATTCATCCCGGAAAAACAAAAAACTCACGATAAAAATTACCGTGAGCTCATACTGCCAATATCCTATTTTTTCTGCTTATTCTTTTTGTTTTTCTTCCTTAACGGAAAGAATTTTTTTAATGGGAATAATTGCATCATATTTGACTTTAAACTGCATTTTTGCCTTAAATCGGTGTGTACAATATGGACATTGAAATGCTCCATAAAAACCTTTATTCTTTGGCTCCCAGTCTTTGATTTGTCTGGTACGGGCACCGCACATAGGGCAGTTAAAAAACATCACACTTTTATCAATCGCATCATTATCAAGATTACAAAGGTAGGTATTGTGAAAATTCAATTTTTCATAAAACGTGTTAGTTTGTGCATTCTGTATATATGATTCAAAGGCAGGTTGATAATAC
Organism: uncultured Ruminococcus sp.; assembly: GCA_902802985.1. Lineage (GTDB taxonomy): Bacteria > Bacillota > Clostridia > Oscillospirales > Acutalibacteraceae > UBA1213. The sequence goes on along the minus strand of CADCOE010000059.1, from coordinate 28,843 downwards.
AATTCCTGAAAACATTGGGCAGAAACCATACTATCCCCTACCGCCCTGTGATGAGGGATATTGTCCACATCCAACCCGAGTAATTCGGCAGCGTGCAGCAGTCCCAGACAATTTTTAGGAGTAATCCCCATCATATCCTGACAGTATGCCTGTAAATCCACATACCGTTTGAGAAAAGGAATTGTCTTATGTTCCTGACCGCAGTAATAACCAATGTTCTCTTCCAGGGTGATCAGATCACTGGTACTCCACGTCATCAATACACAGCCTTCCGCAAACTTACCAAATTTGTTGACAGCATAAAGGAACGGGGAACCATTTTTCAGTTCCTCGTTCGTAATCGATGTCAAATTTTTAACGGACGAACGCAGACGCTTAGTCAACTTGGGACGAACAAGCATCGAGAATTGTCCTGTTATCTCTCGCTTATCGTTGAGTTTAACAGCACCGAATTCGATAATTTCATTAATAAATCCACTGAGTTGGGAGCTATATGCACCGTTCCATTCCAAATCAAGAATTACATAATTCATCATTCATCATTCCGTTAATTTCCTCTACTCTGTGCTTTCAGACGTTTCTCCTTGTTCAAGATAGTTTTACGCATACGGATAGAGTGTGGAGTGACCTCCACCAGTTCGTCATCATTAATAAACTCCAATGACTGTTCCAAACTGAGAATGGTCGGCGGAGTCAGTTTTAATGCTTCATCGGAGCCTGAGGCACGGGTATTGGTAATGTGTTTTTTCTTGCAGACATTGACCACCATATCCTCATTTTTGGGGTTAGCACCAACGATCATACCCTCATATACTTCGACACCGGGACCGATAAACAAACGACCTCTGTCCTGAGCGGCAAACAACCCATAGCCTGTACTTTCACCTGTTTCGTGGGCAATTAACGAGCCTTGGGTACGAGATTGTATTTCGCCTTTATAGTCCTCATAACCGTCAAAGATATGGTTCATAATACCGTTGCCGTTGGTATCCGTCAAAAATTCCGGACGGTATCCCATCAGACCTCTGGCAGGAACACGAAATTCAATATGGGTGGTACCTGTTTCACGGGTACCCATATTGATCAATTCGGCTTTTCTGGAGCCGAGTTTTTCCATAATGGCACCAACGTAGTTATCGGGAACTTCTATCATCAACAATTCCATTGGTTCCTGAAGCTTGCCGTCTTTTTCACGCATAATGACCTTGGGACGTGACACCTGAAATTCATAATTCTGACGACGCATTGTTTCGATGAGTATGGACAAATGCAGTTCTCCTCGGCCTGACACCTTGAAAGTATCAGCGGAGTCTGTTTCTTCTACACGCATTGCCACGTTGGTTTCCACTTCCTTGAACAGACGTTCACGAAGATTTCTGGAAGTGACATACTTACCCTCACGACCGGCAAAAGGGCTGTTATTGACCATAAACAGCATTGAAACCGTGGGTTCATCAATTTTAACAAAGGGCAGCGGTTCCTGATGGTCAGTATCACAGGCAGTTTCACCGATATTCAGATCAGTAATACCCGAAACAGCAACAATATCGCCCAATTTAGCAGAATCCGCTTCTACACGCTTCAGACCTTCGAACTGATAAAGCTTGGTGATCTTAGCATTTTTACGGCTGCCGTCGTTATGGCACAGTGTAATATTCTGACCAACCTTACAGCTGCCTCTTTCCACACGCCCGATACCGATACGTCCTACATATTCGTCATAATCAATATTGGAGAATAACAACTGGAGAGGACCATTCATATCGCCCTTGGGTGCAGGAATTTCTTCCAATATTTTTTCAAACAACGGTTTCATATCTGTACCGGGAGTATGCGGATCAAGGGAAGCATAACCGTCACGACCCGATGCATAAACTACAGGAAACTCCAGTTGATCTTCATCGGCACCCAATTCAATAAACAGATCCAGCACCTCATCGACTACTTCTTCAGGACGAGCACCGGGGCGGTCAATTTTATTAACAACAACAAGAGGTTTTTTCCCCAGACCGAGAGCTTTTTTCAACACAAAGCGTGTCTGCGGCATACATCCCTCGAAAGCGTCTACCAGCAGGAGTACACCATCGACCATCATCAAAATACGCTCTACTTCACCGCCAAAATCGGCGTGACCGGGTGTATCCACAATATTAATTTTGGTACCATTGTACATAACAGCGGTATTTTTGGAGAGGATCGTAATACCTCTTTCTCTTTCAAGGTCATTGGAGTCCATTACACGTTCTGCGACAGCCTCATTGGCACGAAAAATACCACTTTGCAGCAGCAGCTGATCAACGAGTGTTGTTTTGCCGTGGTCAACGTGAGCTATAATGGCAACATTTCTTAAATCTTCTCTTATGTCCATTGAAATCCCTCTTTATCTCTATTTTAAAACGATAGTATTATAGCATATTTCCGATGGACTGACAAACAAATTACCATAAAAATGCAAATTTCTGCAATAACACAAAAAATTTTAAAAAACACCGTTATCTTTTATGACATATTTAATCTGTGTTCTCTATTGGATGCAATCAAGAATAATGCTGACTGCATTTTTGATTTCTAAATCAATGTACGACTTTCGCAATATTTACAAAGAAGCATATCGCCGCCTACTTCACGGTAAATTTTCGGTAAATATAATTCAGCGGCAGTAATACAGCGAGGATTGCTGCATTTCACATTATGGGTATCAAACAGACGGGAAGCCGTACTTCTGTCATTGTCATCAAGCATTGTTTTCATTAATGCCATTCGTGCATACATTCCATAAACCGTCTGATCAAAGTATTTAGCACGGTCATCATAGTCAACATCCACAGCAATTTCATCCACTCTTGGCAGCGGATGCAGAATTTTGAGATCCCGTTTGGCATCCAGCAGCTTTTCACGATCCAGAATAAATACGCCTTTTTCTTTTTCATATTCTTCCTCACTGGCAAAGCGTTCACGCTGTATCCGGGTCATATACAAGACATCCAGCATCGGCATTGCTTCGGCAAGACTGGGTACTTCGGTATAAGTACAGGTCGATGCATTCAATACGTCTTTGATATACTGAGGGATCGACAGCTCAGGTGTAGAGATCAATACAAATCGATTGTTTTTAAAATTAGCCATTGTTTTGATAAGTGAATGCACTGTCCGACCGTTTTTAAGATCACCACACAAGCCAATCGTCATATTTTCCAGTGTTCCTTTTTCGTTATAAAGAGTAACAACATCTGTTAGTGTCTGTGTCGGATGAAGATGTCCCCCGTCACCGGCATTGATCACCGAAGCTGCAGAATACATAGCTGCTGCCTTTGCTGTTCCCTCCAACGGGTGACGAATCGCAATAATATCCGTATATCCGCCTACAACGGTAATCGTATCTTTCAGACTTTCGCCTTTAGAAACAGATGAATTTTGCGGATTATCAAAACCGATGATACTGCCGCCTAAACGCAGCATAGCCGTTTTAAAGGACATCTGCGTTCTGGTGGAAGGCTCATAGAATAATGTTGCCAATATTTTTCCTTTGCATACATCCGTATAATCTTGAGGCCTTTCCTTAATTTGATTTGCCAATCGAATAATATCCATCAATTCGCTGACAGACAAATCTTCCAAGTCAATCAAATGCTTTGTTTTCATACGTTAATCACATTCCCTTTCTTTCAGCGAGATATAGGTAAAGCCTGTCGAATATACGGCAGGCTTTAAAAAATTTCTTATTTATTATTAAGAATAGACATAATATCCATAAATGAATCATCTGAATCTCCGCCCTTAGGTGCAGATTGACGTGGCTGAGGAGCCGGCTTCTGCTGCTGCGGTGCAGATGTATTGGCGTTAGGATAAATCGGAGCCTGTGGTGCCGGCGGTTCCTGACGGGGTGCGGAATAAGACGGCTGCTGATAGGACGGGTATGGATTAGAAGGTTTGGATCCTTTTTCCTGCGGTCTTGTCACGGAGCCAAAACGTGTAGGTTCCGGTCTGGACTGGGCACCGTACTGAAACGGAGAGGAAGGTCTTTTTTCTTCTTTTTTACCCACAGGGGAATAGCTGTCTGTTGTTGGGAAGCCTGTTGCAATCACAATCACGCTGATTGCATCTTCCATTTCTTCATCAAGAGCAGCACCCCAGATAATGATAGCATTTTCATCAGCCTGTTCAGAAATCATAGTAGATGCTTCCTGGATCTCATCCAGACCGATGTCGGGAGAAGCCTTGATATTAACGATCAATCCCTTTGCTCCTTGGATAGAAGTACCAAGCAACGGACTGGAAATAGCATTTTGAGCAGCAATTCTTGCCTTATCCTTACCTGATGCAACACCTACGCCCATCAATGCATAGCCTGCATCCTTCATAACGGAGGTAACGTCGGCAAAGTCGAGGTTAACCAATCCCGGAATCACAATCAGGTCGGTGATACTCTGAACACCTTGACGAAGTACATCATCAGCAGCAAAGAACGCATTTTGAAGTGTAATTTTTTCTTCACTGATATTTTTCAGTCTTTCGTTGGGAATAACGATCAAAGAGTCAACGTGCTGTTTGAGTTTAGCAATACCCTCTTCTGCCTGAGCCATACGGCGTTTACCCTCAAAGAGGAACGGTGTAGTAACGATACCTACAGTCAGGATACCCATTTCCTTTGCCACTTCAGCAACAACAGGAGCGGCACCTGTACCTGTACCGCCGCCCATACCAGCGGTAATAAATACCATATCGGTATCTCTCAGCAGCTCTGCGATCTGATCTCTGCTTTCATCGGCAGCTTTTTCGCCCACTTCAGGCTTAGAACCTGCTCCTTTTCCGTGAGTGATTTTTTCGCCGATTTGAACTTTCTGTGTAGCTTTTGAACGGTTAAGTGCCTGTTGATCGGTATTAATGGAGATAAACTCCACTCCTGTCACATATTCTACCATTCGGTCGATTGCGTTTCCGCCGCCTCCGCCTACACCAACTACTTTAATATGAACGATACTTTCAAATTCGTTTTCAAATTCGTAAGGCATTATTTTTCTCCCTTCAAAAATTAACATCCGACAGCATTTTCATTTACCGAAATTCAAGTTTTTGCTGACGTATCTTCTGATATTGATTACTATACAACTAATAATAATTTACCACTTTTAACGCAAGATTTCAATATGCTAAAATCATTTTTCCGTATATTTATTATTTTTAATTCACTAAGCATATTTTTATTCCAAAAAACTATGCATATTTTACAAAGGAGTGATTTTATTCTTCCCCTTCGTCACCGTAATCATTATCGTAATCATAGTCATCATCGGTACCATAATCAATGTAGTCATCCTCACTGTCATAATCATAATCGATGTCATCTCCGGCATCGTCATAATCGGTGTCATCCTCACCATCGCTGTCATATTCAGTATCACCGTCATCGTCACCTGTATATTCGGTATCATTTTCACCGTCATTTTGAGTTTCTTCGAAGGACGATTCCTGCATGGCAGTTTGAGATTGACTTGACGCTTGTTTCTTTTCCTGCGAACTCTGAGCCACAGAGCTTTCAATTTTAAGATAGGATTTTCCGCCATCAGAAACTGCCAATGACACATTCAATGTCCCGAGATTGTCCTTGGTTACATTTTGTGTCATAATCATCTTTGCCGTTTTGATTTTATAGTCAATATTCTCAGGATTGCCGATAATAATTTTAAAGCCATTTTTCCGAATAAGCACAATTTCTGTCAAATTGGAAATATCGATCGTTTCAATATTCTCTATTTCGTATTTTTCGGTGGCATTAATAATATCGGTAATGTAATTCTGCACATTTTTATCGCTGTACTTCACAGTAGAGGAAAGCTTGACGTTTTTTAAATGTGCCCCCAACACAGTGGGGACTTTATATTTTTTGGTATCGTTGATCTCAATAATTTTACCACTTTTACTCAAAACAATATACTGTCCGCCGCTCTCGATAATGGAAGTCGGCACTGCTTCGGTAACATTGATAATAATTTTATTAAAAAGCTTTTTATCCATTTTTACTTTTTCAATGTAGGGAAATTGATCAACGATATTTTTTTCACCCGCTGAGGTATTACACAGAAGCAGATTATCTCCCTTTTCGATCATACAGGATGCAATAATATCGTCTGCTTGATAACGTGTTTCTCCCTCCACCAAAATATCATCAATTTTAAAAAACACCGTCAGTGACAGCACAAAACAAATAGAAAGCAGTACCACCAGCGTAACAATATAAAACAGAATGGTTTTTAATTTTCTTCTGTATTCACTCATCGGTTCCTTTGCCGGTGCAGGAAGCTTTATGTATTCTTTCGGTGTCGATTTTCTTCGGTTCCTGTCAAGTATTCTTGATGTTTCTACCTCAATATCCGCCTCTGAAACCTGCTCATACATCTGGCTATCGGCTTCCTTAGGAAATTTTTTTTCAGGAGGCGGCGACTTAACAGGGCGTTTTTTCTTTGTTCTGTCCAACGTATCCGCCGCATTCGCTGTTTTGTTTTTGCGATTGTTGTACTGCGAGGCAGGTGAATATGGATTATTGTTGTTTTTTGCCGATGGCAGTTTTTGAGGGTGTTTACCGTTATAATTGTTTTTAACGCTGTTATGCTTGTTGCGGTCAGCGGAACCCTTGCCCTTGGACGGGGGTCTTTTGTCAGAATTTTTACTGCTCATTCTATCATTCCCCTGTATGTTTGTCGTTATGATTTTTTATTGGCGGCAATGACTTCAATGATAACGGAATAAATACGCTTGGATGCATCGGAAATCGCCATTTTTTTAGCATTTTCCGAATATTCTTTCAGCCGTGAAGGATCACCAGCCAGTTTGTCGATTTCTTCGGTCAGCTTTTCGGGTGTCAAATCTTTTTCTTCAATCATTACTGCTGCGTCATTTTGAACGAGTGCCATTGCATTATGATATTGATGATTTTCTGCCACGTTCGGAGAAGGAATTAAGACGGACGGCTTGCCCTGCACTTGAATTTCACTCAAGGTAATCGCACCGGCTCTTGCCACAACAACATCAGCTGCGGCAAGACACACAGGCATATCATTAATAAACTCTCTGATGTCCAGATTATCTGCATTTTCAAGGTCAGCTCCCTTTTCTTTCAAAAGGTCGGGGAACCATTTGCCGTACTGTCCATAAGCGTGAATATGTTGATATTTGCCGTCATTGGCACTTCTGGCGATAATATCTGCTAAGGCTTCATTGATTTTTCTTGCTCCCAAACTGCCGCCAAAAGACAATATCACAGGACGATGATCAAGACCAAGCTGTTTTCGGGAAGCCTCTTTCTCCGCAGTCAGAATTTCTCCTCTGACAGGATTCCCTGTGTCGACAAAGCGACATTTTCCCTTGAAATGTTCTTTTGCCGCCGGCATTGCCAGCATTACTCTTGCTGCGTGCTTAGCGAGCATTTTATTAGTAATACCGGGAAAGGCATTTTGCTCGTGGATAATCGTGGGAATTCCCATTTTAGCAGCTGTTCTCAATACAGGACCGCTGACATAGCCTCCCGTACCCACACAAATATCGGGCTGAAACTCTTGTATGATCCTGCGGGATTCCTTGCTGGCAGAAACTGCCTTTTTGACGGTAACAATATTATTTTTCACTGCTTTGGGCGTCAGCTTCCGCTGAAAGCCCTGCACAGTAATTCCCTTAAATGTAAAACCTGCCTGAGGAACCAGACGCTCCTCCATACCGCCTTTTGCACCGATATACAATATCTCTGCATCGGGCTGGCGCTGACGTACATAGCCTGCGATTGCCAAAGCAGGATTGATATGACCTGCCGTTCCGCCGCCTGCAAACAAAATTTTCATAATTCATTCCACCCTTTAAGCCTTTTCAAGATTTGATGTACGAGAAATTGACAAGACGATACCCATTTGAGCCAATAACATAATCAGCGAAGAACCGCCGTAACTAAAAAACGGAAGGCTGATACCTGTATTAGGGAGCCAGTCGGTAATAACCATAATATTAAGGATCGCCTGAATACCGATCTGAGCCGAAAGTCCAATTCCGAGAAGAGAACCAAATTTATCCTTTGCTCTCATTGAAACAGTAATTCCCCTCCATACCAGAAGAGCAAATATGCACAGGATGATCATTGCTCCGATAAACCCCAGTTCCTCACATACGACCGCGAATACAAAGTCATTCTGTGCCTCAGGAATATACAAATATTTCTGGCGTGACTGACCAAGACCCTGTCCCCAGACGCCGCCTGAACCAATAGCATAAAGAGAATTTCTGGTTTGATAAGTAGTATCCCACAGTTCTTTTGTGGTATAAGTCAAAGCCTGACCCCAGCCGTCCAAACGTTCCATCGCATACGTCAGATTTCCCGTCACAGCAAGTCCAAGCACAGCAGCCACAACAATAACTCCTGCAATCAAAAAATATCTTAGTTTCACGCCGCTGACAAACAGCATAACGGCAACCAGAATAGCAATAATAACAATACCAGAGTAATGCGGTTCCTTAAACAGAAGAAAGGCTGTGGGAATAAAAATAATAATTGCCGGAAGCACACCGTATTTAAAAGTATCCATTTTTCTGAAATGAGTAGAACCCCAGTGAGCAAGGAACAGAATAATACAAAATTTGCAGATCTCGGATGCCTGAATATCAAACATTCCCAGCGGTATCCAGCGATGCACTCCATTTTTACCCGGCATAAACAGCACCACCACAAGCAGTATCATTGACAGTACCAGCAGTGGAAATGCCAGTTTATGAAAATGATGATAGTCAAAATAAGACACAAATATCATAATCGTAATACCAATCACCGCAAAAATACACTGACGCATCAAATACGTATAACTGCTGCCCGTATATTCCAAAGCGGCAGGGTAACTGGCAGAAAACATCATAATCAGACCAATAATAACAAGTACAATCACCAAAAACAGGAATGTCATATCAAGTCCGAGTCTGATGGAAAAAAGCTTCAGCTTATTTTGAACCTTTCTCGGCAGACTGGAGCCTTTATTGCTTTCCGGCCGAATTTTCGGTGAAGGAGAAGGTTCATGTACCGGCAGTTGACGAGCCGGTGAAGAGTCAAGTCGCACTTGTAACGGCACTCCTTTCATAACATAATCAATTTAAGCTAATTTGACATAAGGTGCATTTCCCGAAATAATCATCATCAAAGCAAGCGCACCGCATACAGCCGTAAACAGGCTGAACATTACTACGATCTTCACTTCCGACCAGCCGCACATTTCAAAATGATGATGTATCGGACTCATTTTGAAAAGGCGTTTACCGTGAGTCAGTTTAAAATAGGTCACCTGTAAGATAACCGAAAACATCTCCAAAATATATACCAGCCCCACCAAAATAAGTATAATCGGCATATCCAATGCGTAAGCGATGGCACACATAAAGCCGCCCAGATATAACGAACCGGTATCGCCCATAAACACCTTGGCGGGGTGGAAATTCCATACCAAAAAACCCAGACATCCGCCGGCAAGAGCTGCGGACATCACCGAAACACCCATTCTGCCCACATAGCTTGCAATGACCATAAAGAAAATAGCCCCAAAGAAAGTAACCGAACCATTCAAACCATCAATGCCATCTGTCAGATTAACAGCATTGACAATGCCAACGATCAAAATAGCAGACAAAGGGTAATAGAAGATCCCCAGATCCAACATTCCCACAAAAGGAATATAAGTTTGCGTACTGCCGCCGAAGCACATAATAGTAACAAGGTATGCGATAGCCACTACAAACTGTAATACCAGCTTCTGTTTTGCCGTCAAACCGAGATTTCTTTTTTTGACCACTTTGATATAGTCATCAATAAATCCGATCGCACCATATGCTGCCGCCATAAAAATTCCGGCATAGATTTTAGCAGAAAGAACAGGGGTTTCTTCTGCTCCCAGAAGATGGTAACAGATAACACATACAATTCCCGCAACAATACTGCTGACAATAAACATAAAACCGCCCATAGTAGGAGTCCCCTGTTTTCCTTGGTGCCACTTGGGACCTTCTTCACGAATGGTTTGTCCAAAATGTATTTTTCTCAAAAACGGAATAAGCCAAATACCCAATCCTGCTGAAATGCCAAATGACGCTGCCGCTGCGATGATTGTCCATATTCCTGTCATAAATAAAAGTCCACCTTTCAAAATCTCCTCATTTTTCAGACTTTACGTACCGGACGCTTTGATGAAAAAATGCCGGTACGCTATTTCCAAAACGAACCAAATCGTTTGTTTATGGATCAGAATTAAAATAACCGAGCACTGAATCCAGCGGCATTCCCTCTGCCGTCAGAGCTGCCGTACACAACAGTACATCTTCTACCGTATAATCATCACGGCTGATGTGTACACGGCTGAGGATACCATTTGCAATCACATCAAACATTGCCATATTGTCGCTGTTACACAGATTTCTGCACGTTATATCCGCCGAATAATTATCAGGAGAATAGGTGATAAAAGAGGTTGATTTTTCCGTCATTTCCTCGTGATAATATCTGGAATAACACTCATAAGAGGTTATTTTATATTTAAAAGACTCAAGGCAGTTTTCTTCTATACGATTGGCTTCGTCAAACACAACCACCTCGGGAATAAGGCCATCGGGAATATGGCTGCCATCGGCACAGACATAAATGACAAAGTCCGTATTTCCCTCAAAATCATCTGTTTTTACATTATACGAGCAACTGCTGAGAATATCCTCCATCACGCGGGATATTCTTTTGGCGTTGCCGCACGCTATCAAAATCATTCGGGAAGTGGGAACCGTTCCGGTTCTGGTCATCATTTTTTACACCTCTGTTCCAATCAACATTACATAATGGAATTATCTTGGTTAAACGTTACGGTAATTACTGTATATTCTTCCACCGGCGTTCCTGGCTGAATATTCTGTGACTTCGCATAGGAAACACCTTCCGAACCTTGTGAACCCTCAATACTGAGATTAAGATTATACTCTGCTGCAAGGTTGTTTGCTTCCGAAATAGTACAATTTTTGAAATCAGGTACCTTCACCATTTTTTTTCTGCTGTTATCTTCCGTATAAAGGACCACGGTACCATCTTTCGGAATTTTAGTATAGGCAATCGGGTTCTGAGCCACAACGCTGCTGCCTTCACCCACCACTTGATAATTCAGTCCATCGTCTTCGATCTGTTTTTTGGCATCTTCCAGATCGATACCAACATAAGCCTTGGTCGTTGTGTCAAGCTTACCGGATTCATCATCCGAATATACCTTTTCAATGCCAAGATACGGAAGTACTTCAGAAAGGATATTTCTAAAGCAGGGACCGGAAACGGTGGAACCGTAATAGTTGATTTCCGGGTCAGGCGTATCAAAATAACACAAAAGGGCGATTTCCGGATCATCACAAGGTGCAATACCGCAAAAGGAAGCGATATAGTCATCGGTCGGATTACCATTCTCATCAACAATTTTCTGAGAAGTACCGGTTTTAGCACCAATACGATAACCAGCAATATAACCGTTGGTAGCACCACCGCTGATAACATTTTCTTCCAGCATCGAGCAAATACTTTTCGCCACTTCGGCAGACACTGCCTGACGTTTCACAGTTGGTTCAGTTGTTTTGACAACATTGCCTTCGCTGTCAGAAATCTGCGACACCACATAAGGCTGCATCAATTTACCATTATTAGCAATTGCCGCACAGGCTGTCACCATCTGAATGGGAGTGATCTTAAAGTTCTGACCGAACGATGCTACGGCAAGATCCATCAGCTGCATACCGTGTACGCCGCCGTTGTTAAAGAAGTAATCGTCACTTTCACCCGGAAGGTCAATACCTGTCCTTTCGGACATACCGAAAGCAACGTAATATTCATAAAATTTTTCACGTCCGAGCATAAAACCCATTTGCATAAAGGCAGGGTTGCAGGAATTGCAAAGTGCTTCACTGATCGTCTGCACACCGTGACCCGCCGTATTCCAGCAAGGAATGGGGCTGGCCCCTTCATATGGCGAATAAGCACCCGAACAGCTAAATCGGGTGTCTTCCTTGACAAGTCCCTCTGACAGCACCGCAGAGGCCGTCACCATTTTGTAAACCGAACCCGGAACATAGGTATCACTGACACCTTTATTACGCCATTGACGCTCCTGTGCCTCAGCGTAAGCCTGATCCTGTTCTTCTTCGGGAAGCTCATCGAGTTCTTTCCGGATAGTTTCATTAGCGATCTGGAAAGGATCATTCGGATTAAATGAGTCTTCACACGCAAATCCTAAAATAGCACCTGTCTTAACATTCATCATAATGGCACAGCCACGGTTAGCAACATTAAATTCCTTTATGGTTTCACGAACATACTTCTCCATAATGCTTTGAATATTTTCATCAATGGTTAATGTAATATTATAGCCATCTGTTGCTTCTACTTTCTGCTCATATTGATAGGGAAGTTCTGTACCGAGAGCGTTCTGTGCCACCACCAGTCTTCCCGACTTACCATTGAGATAATCGTCATATTCATACTCAACGCCTGCCAGTCCCTGTGCATCCGCACCGACAAAACCCAAAACATCTGCTGCAAAATTATCGTGAGTGTAATATCTCTTATAATCTTCAATCGTGGTAATCACACCGCTGATTTTATTTTCCTTATAGATTTTAGATGCAAATTTCAATACTTTGTCCTTGACATCTGTATCGACTTTGCGTTTCACAACAGAATAATAATTATTCTGTTTGGTTTTTTCATAGATTTCGTTTTTATCAACATCAAGAATTTCAGAAAGGCCTCTTGCTACAATTTGGCGTGATTTATCTGTCTTAAGATTAGCAGGGGCGATCACAACATTCCATACAGTCACACTTTGTGCAAGAATATTACCGTTGCGATCATAGATGTTGCCTCGCTTTGCCGAAAGTGTTGTATCTGCAAGCTGCTGTTCAACCGCTTTTTGCTGCAATTCTTCCGACATATAGGTTTGCAGATATAAAAGTCTTCCTGCCACAACACCAAAGCCCAACACAATAATGATCACCAACAAAATGATTGATCTGTGCCATAGCTTTGCGGCAGCACCTTTTTTTGCCATTAGCATTCATCCTTCCGCTCAGTTTCGTATCACGGCGTTTTTCCGCCGACTCAAAATCAAAAACAAGGGTTGTATCAAAAGAGAGAATATCATCTCACAAGGTTTCTCTTTTGTTACAACCCACCCCTGTATTTATATTTCAGCAAAGCAACCATTATGACCACATACCCTTAAATGCATTTGCCACCGTCTGCAAAGCGTTATTGGTACCGTCATCCCTGATAACCTTACCGTAGTCACCGTCAGAAAGTGATATAAATTTCTTCTGGGCATTATTTGCTTGTGTCATACCAAGCTTTTTCTCTGCATAATCCTGTACCACCGAAGCGGACAATCTGCTGTCCACTTTCAGCTGATACTGAGCCTGCAAATTGTTTTGCTGGGTAATAGTTTTATTTGCTTCGATAATTTCCTCGTTAAGCTCATTAAGAACAACGTTACTTTGAACAATCGTAGCACAAACCATTGCAACCACAATCGTCAGCAATCCGATACCAATAATCTTAATAGGATTTCTTTTGCGTCGGTGTACTTTGGTAATAGCACCCGGATGGAGTCGTATCAAATTACTTTCTGTCATTCTTTTTTTGGGTTTTTTCTCTTTTTTTGCCGATTTTTTTTCGGCAGGCTCAAACAAGGTTAAATCATAAGCCTCGCTTTGTTTATCAGCTGCCAAGTTTACGACTCCCTTTCATTGTATATTCAAATTCAGATAGCTATTTTCTTAATTTTTCACAGCACCTCAGTTTAGCACTGCGGCTGCGGGGATTTTCCGCCAGCTCCTGTTCCGACGCCTCAACAGGCTTTCGGTACACAAGCCGTGCATCGGGAGTTCTTCCGCACACACAAATCGGAAAATCTTTGGGACACACACACCCCTCACACCATTTTGCCATTCTCTGTTTCACCATTCTGTCCTCAAGAGAGTGGAAGGTGATCACAGAAAGTCTGCCGCCCTGTGATAATTGATCAAAGGCTCTGTCGAGTCCCAACGACAATCTATCGAGTTCACCGTTAACGGCAATTCTCAATGCCTGAAATGTTTTCCGGGCAGGGTGTTTATCGTGACGTTTGGCAGCGGGATAGGCAGCTTTTACAATTTCAGCAAGTCTGAGTGTGGTTGTGATCGGCTCGATCGCTCTTTCACGTTCAATCATTCTTGCGATGTTCTTAGCAAATTTTTCTTCACCGTAAGCAGACAGAATATACACCAGTCTGTGAAACGGCAGTGTATTCACAAGGTCAGCCGCCGTTGTACCGCTTTGGCTCATACGCATATCCAACGGTGCATCGCTATGATAAGAAAAACCCCTTTCGGCGGTATCAAGCTGATGAGATGAAACACCTATATCCATCAACACACCGTCAAGCGACGGAATTTCAAGTTCTGACACAACAGAATCGATTTCGGAAAAATTAGACTGCACGATGGTCACTCTTTTATCATCCGAGAAACGCCGTGTAAGCGTTTCTATGGCATCGGGATCCTGATCGACACAGATCAAACGACCTGTTGTCAGTCGGGCAAGAATAGCAGCCGAATGACCGCCTCCACCTGCAGTTCCATCCAGATAAACGCCATCGGGTTTCACAGCAAGTGACTCGATCGTTTCATCAAGCAAAACGGGCTTATGTGAAAAATCCATTATGTTCCTCCATCAAATCTCATACAAATTCATTATTTCAAGAACCTGTGTTTCCGAAATTTCACTATTGTATTGGTTCCATCTTTCGGTATCCCAGATTTCCACCCGAGAGCCTGTGCCAATAATGGTGACATCTTTTTGAAGATGCGCATAATCACGCAGAACCTGTGGAATAAGAACTCTGCCTTGTTTATCGGGTACCAGTTCTGCTGCACTCGAAAAAAGAAACCTTTTGAGATCCTTTGTTTGAGCAGACGGAAGAGAGCATATTTTTCTGCCAAGCTCTTCCCAAGCCTGAGCCGACAGAACGGTGAGTGATTCATCGGTTCCTTTGGTAGCATAAAATACCTCACCAAGCTCCTCACGAAACTTGGCAGGCATTATGACCCTGCCTTTCGGGTCGATATTATGTTGATAAGAGCCCATCAACATAAAGAGCCACCTTAGTGCAAAGTACCGTACTTGCTTAACACAAGCCGCCACTTTCAACCACCTTTCACCACTTAATGTTACCATTATAGAATATTTGGAATGAAATTGCAAGGCATATATAAGAATTTTAGAAATTTTTTATATGGAAAATAGACACAACTTCAACTTAATTTTATTGCACAATGTCTATAAAAGGAAGAATTTGCCATTATTCTGACGTATAATTCAAATTTTTTTTACAACACTAAAAACAGAAAAATCAGGTGGTGATAAAATGCAGTATATACTTTCATTTGCAGTTGGAGGATTGCTTTGTGTCATTGCACAAATATTGATCGATAAGACAAAACTGACTCCTGCCAGAATACTAGTATTGTATGTCACACTGGGCGTTGCACTGACAGCCGTCGGCGTTTATGAACCTCTGGTAAATTTTGCAGGAGCAGGAGCTACTGTACCGCTTACCGGCTTCGGGTATTCTCTTGCCAAAGGAATTGAAGAAGGCGTAGAGCAATACGGCTGGCTGGGTATATTCAACGGCGGTTTTACTGCTTGTTCCGCAGGCATTGCCGCTGCCATTCTGGCTGGATTTGTTATGGCTCTTATCAAGAAGCCGACATCCAAATAATGTTTGGAGGAGAGGGGATCGAGGGGGGATTTGTACCCTATGATCCCCTCTTCAAAATATTACGATTTTGCGATAAGGTTACATATTTGTTACTTTTTATTGATAGTAACATAAAATCCCCTTTAATGCAAGCATAAAAAGAGCGAAAAGTCCGTTTGATTGGATTTTAACAGACTTCTCGCTTTTTCTATGAATTTTTATATTTCTTTCGTGTATAGATGGCACCATTAACAATATTGACAATGAAATTAATCGCCAAAACTAATGCCTACCTGTTTTGCCGATTGAATGATTTCGCAGTCTACGGGAACACCCTTCAGTTTGCCTGCTACCTCGCTGAGCGGCACAGGAACGATTTTTCCATCAACCAAAGCGGTCATATAACCGTATTTTTCCTGAATGATAAGCTGTGCAGCCGCTGCACCAAAACGAGTCGTAATAAATCTGTCATAAGAATTCGGACTGCCGCCTCTCTGGAAATGGCCCGGAACAGTCACTCTTGTTTCCTGACCGGTAGCCTCTTCTATTTCGTGAGCAATTTTGTAGGAAATAGATGGATACATCAGATTGGCAAGAGCTTCCTTCTTTTTCTTTTTAGGGAGCTTGGCGATCTCCTTTGAGATAGCACCCTCGGCAACGGCAAGAATAGAAAACGTTTTTCCGTTTTTGGTACGTGTTTTAATGCAGTCGATCACTTTTTCAATATCATAGGGAATTTCGGGAATAAGAATAACATCGGCACCGCCAGAGATACCGGCATACAGTGTCAGCCAACCGGCTTTATGTCCCATACATTCTACAATGAACACACGTCCGTGTGAAGTAGCAGTAGTATGGATACAGTCGATAACATTGGTAGCAATGTCAACCGCGCTTTGGAAACCGAAAGTAACATCTGTGCCCCAAATATCATTATCAATAGTCTTAGGAAGGCTTACTACATTCAAACCTTCTTCGGAAAGCAGGTTGGCTGTTTTATGGGTACCGTTTCCTCCAAGTACAACAAGGCAGTCAAGTTTTAGCTTTTTATAGGTTTTTTTCATCTCAGCCACCTTATCAATGCTGGTTTCCTCATCAATCACACGCATCAGCTTGAACGGCTGACGTGATGTGCCAAGAATCGTGCCGCCACGGGTAAGAATACCCGAAAAGTCCTCCTGCTTCATCAAACGATATTCGTTATTGATCAATCCACGGTAGCCGTCAATGATACCGTAAATTTCAACCTGATTTCCGTAGTTCTCATAGAGTGCTTTTGCAATGCCTCTGATGGCAGAATTCAGTCCTTGACAATCTCCGCCGCTGGTTAGTATTCCTACTCTTTTCATAAATGACACATCCTTCACTAAAGATTTGATATAATTATTTTACACTAAATTTTATACTTTTACAATATTTTTTTATTAATTTTGTTATCAAAATTCCAACTCCGAACCATAGTATTACTGACAGCAGGATGATGATATTTTTCTCGTAAAAAAGTGTGTCAACATTTGCCCCATATTACTATTGTTATTTTGGAGATTGCTTACCGCTAAAATTTTCCCCTGTCAGCGGAACGAACTTTTTTTCTTCCTTGTCAATATTTTTTTTGGAGGATAATGCTTTTTTAGCCATATCAGAAAACTCACGCTGACAATTATGATGTTTTTTGCCTCTGCGGTCAATCAGTTCATAGGTAGTATCAGGATTTTGTATTCTGGTATTAAGCACATCACGCAGCATTGTATTGATAATGCCGAAAGAGCGTTCCTGCAGCTGAGGATCTTCTACCGGGAACACAAGTTCTACCCGCTTATCGAGATTTCTCTGCATCCAGTCAGCCGAGCCCATATAGATCTTACGATGACCGCCGTTTTCAAAGATAAATATTCGACTATGTTCCAGCAGTTGACCAACAATACTGCGAACCTCTATATTTTCGCTGATACCCTTAATCCCCGGCACCAGACAGCAAATACCTCTGACGATCAATGTAATTTTGACACCGGATCGGGATGCTTCATACAACAGCTTGATAATACCCGGATCGACCAAAGAATTCACTTTAGCAATAATACCTGACGGCAGACCGGCACGAGCATTTTCGCTTTCATTGCATATCATTTCCTCAAAAAAAGAACGCAGACCTGTCGGAGCGACCTTCATTTTGTTGTAAACGGGAGGAGTCGAATAACCTGTAATGACATTGAACAGAGAGGAAGCATCCTCACCAAACTGCTCATCACAGGTAAACATACCGATGTCGGTATAGAAACGAGCGGTACTATCGTTATAGTTTCCCGTACCCATATGAAGATACCGCCTGATGCCGTCTTGTTCACGGCGAACAACAAGAACGATTTTACAGTGCGTTTTCAGTCCTGCCAAACCGTAAATGACGTGACAGCCTGCTTTTTCGAGTTTTTTAGCCCAGCCAATATTGTTTTCTTCATCAAATCGGGCTTTCAGTTCTACCAGCACCGTCACCTGCTTGCCATTTTCAGCCGCTTTGATCAAAGCGGCAATAATGGGAGAATGTCCGCTGACACGGTACAAAGTTTGTTTAATGGCAAGTACATCGTCATCCTTGGCCGCCTGGTTAATAAATTTAATGACCGAATCGAAGCTTTCATAGGGATGGTGTACCATTCTGTCTTTTTCACGGATAGCCTCAAACATATCATCATAGCCAAAAAAATCTGCCGGAGGATTGACCGGTATGATTGGCTTGAAGCGAAGGTCGTCAAGTCCATCCAAGCCGCCGAATTTGGACAGAAAAGTAAGGTCGATAGGTCCTGATACTTCATAAATTTCCTTACTGCTGACTTGAAGCATATCAACAAGAAAATTTTTTAGTGCTTCGTCACATTTCGTACTAATTTCGAGGCGAACCGGATCCCCTCTCTGACGTTTTTTAAGAGAATGTTCAATTTCCACAAGCAGATCGTCAGCATCCTCATCAATATCAAGGTCAGAATCTCTGGTAATACGAAACGTACACCACGCTTTGATCTTATAAAGTTCAAACAGTTCTGACAATCGGCTGATGATAATATCCTCCAGCATAACAAAAGCTCTGCCGTTATCAAACTGCACCTCAAAGAACCGCTGCAAAATAGACGGTACCTGTACCACAGCAAAAATATCCTCTCCATCCTTGGACAAACGCACAGCAATGTTCAGACTCTTATTGGCAAGAAGCGGAAACGGTCTTGAAGTATCTACAGCAAGAGGAGTCAGTACGGGAAAAATAAATTTATCGAAATATTGGTCGATCTGTTGTCTTTGAGCTTTATTCAACTCATCTGTTTTCAAGAAACGAAGCTTGTATTTTTTAAGTGCCGGAATAATAGAATGGTGCAAACAAGAATATTGTTTTTTAGCAAACTCGTGAATTTTTTCCGTCAATCGTTCAAACTGACGATTAGCATCCATTCCCGAAGCATCAGGAATAGCGGTCTTGGTAGAATGCAGTCTGTCCATTACACCTGCCACACGCACCATAAAAAATTCATCGAGGTTTGAAGCTGTGATAGCAAGGAATTTTACCCGTTCCAATACAGGATTTTCCTTTTCAAATGCCTCCTCCAGCACACGGCTGTTAAAATCCATCCAGCTCAGTTCACGGTTGTGATATGGAAACTCGGGCAGCGAGCAAAGCTTGGTAGGCTTTAATATTGGTTTTGGGGATTGTTTTGATTTTTTACTGTTTTTGACGGGTTCTTCTTTGGGATCTTTTTTTGTTTTTTCGTCGTCTTTTTTCTTATCACTCACGGTCGATCAACCTTTCTTTGGCAGTACAAAAAATTTTTGATAATCGCATCCACCATTACCAACGCAAACCAATCAATGCGATCATCTCTCCATCTACTTATCGCTATTATAACAAATCTTTTTCTCAACTTCAATCAATTTATATATATTTTTACAGAAATCTCTCTATCGAATGACATTGTTGTCAGTTTGACTTCAGTACGTTGATGAAACCATTGACCAAAATAAAAATACAGCTTCTGCAAGAAAATTTTGCGGAAGCTGTATGGCAGCAAAAGAGAATACAAAACACGATCGACTAATCATCGATCACAGATTGCTCCATTGATTTACTTTTGGTAATTTTTTCTCCGAGATAATTCGCCCATCTTTCAGGATAGAATGAAAAATAAGATATGCCGTTTTTTTGGCGATAATTTCTTGCTGCAGGACTTCCTGCCCATACAAAAGACGGTATACCGATAACCGGCAGAAACAACGGACCAAGAATAACTGACTGTACAGTATGCCCGTATTCGTGAACCTGTGTTCGTGCATATACCTCTTCTTCGGAAAACGATCGGGATATATTCGGAGCACACCCCGCACTCATAAAAATAAACATTCCGATACCGGCACTGACGCCTTTCATATTCCAAACGGTCACTAAGGCACCGTGATAAAAATAATGTTTTTTCTTAACATTGATCAGAAAAATGATCAATCCAAGTACATTTTGTATCATCCCCCATGTCCATTGCAAAATATAATACAATATCACATTCATTCGTCTTTTCATTAATTCTAACCTTTTGCAGCGTATCAAGGTTTGTCTTTATTGGTTCTTACTCTTTTGCCGCCGCTCTGTCTGCGGGGAGCCACCCTGCTGCCGCCCGACGGTCTGTCGGACGGATGTTTGGTATTGGCAGTAACTTTCTCGGATAATTTGCGTTCAGAACTGTGATGGTCCGACTTACGGGAATACTTTCCTTTTGCCGCATATCTGGTTCCTCGTGCGGAATGCTTGCCGTTGGGCATAGAAAACAGGATATATCCGCTGAACAAAACTACCAGACCGACATCGGCAAAAATAATAACAATAACAATCAGGGTGTACATTCCCGAAAAACTGCTTACAACATCTTTTTTATCTTCGTGGAGGGTTCCTTTATCCTCATACTCTTCCAGATTTTTAATATGCTCGTTGCCGAGCTGGTTGCTCTCGGCATACTGTTTGAGATAGTAATTGTTATCACTGTAAAATGTCACATCAGGCGAACCCTTAAAAACTTCAGGAGGCAGTGCTGCGATATTGATATAAAATACTGCCTCTTTGAGATTGGAACAATCCATAAATGCTTCCCGCTCCATCGTAAGGTTACTGTTAAATTCCACTCTGGTCAAGCTGGTACAGTTAACAAAGGCCGATTTCTTTATTTTTTTCAGCGTGGTCGGAAAAACAATTCTTCTGAGGTTTTTACAGTCTTTAAAGGAATTTTCTTCTATATTCTGCGTTCCGTTCATAAATTTCACGCTGATAAGACCTTCACATCCTTCAAATGCTGAATTGGACACAGTAATGACATTAGATGGAATAATGATTTCTGTCATACCCTTACAGTATCCGAACACTGAATAATCAATTTCAGCAATAGAGGCCGAAAGAGTGACATTCATCAATGATTCACAGCCATAAAATGCTCTTGGTTTGATGGTCTGTACAGAATCGGGCAGTGTGATCGTTTGCAGGGATTTACAGTTTTCAAATGCAGAAGAGTCGATTTTACGGACAGTTCGGGACAACAAAATGGTAGTAATATTCTTATTTTCAGCAAAAGCATATTTACCGATCGTTTTGATGTCGTCTGAAAGAGCTTTTGCTTTATCATCACTATTATACTTAATGAGAATGCCATCTCCGACAATCACAAAATCGGAATTTTGTTTTTTCATCCACTTGGTCCCCTCTAATACATAACCGCCAAAGGTTTCCAAGGAATCGGGCACAACGATATTTTCCAGAGAGGAACAGTTAAAAAATGCATAGTTGTCAATCGTTTCAAGGCTGTTGGGCAGATTAACTTCTTTTAAAGCTGTACAGCCTGCAAAAGCATAAGCCCCGATCAGCTTGGTACCGTCAAATACCGTAACCGATGACAATGAGGTACATCCCTGAAATGCCGAATTCCCAATATAAGTCACATTACCGGGAACATTGAGTGATGTCAGAGCAGTACAATCGGCAAAAGCATCAATCCCTATGTCTGTGATCGTATCGCTGATCTCCAGCTCTTTTATTGTTTGATTGCCCATAAAAGCCGACGCCCGTATCTTTGTCACCTTATAATCTTCTACCGATGAAGGCAGTGTCACATAAAGACTTTCCCCCTTATAAGATTTAATGGCGGCACTCTTGTTATCCTCCAGTACTTCGTATACAAAATCGCCGTTGTCGATCGTTTTTGCCGCCTTTGCTTCAATACCGCTTGCCATCATCAACACAGCGGCAGCCATCATCAGGAAAATCAAAAAAATGGCATATTTGATCATATTTTGCTTGGTCTTTATCAATTCCATATACTTTCTCTCTTTCCGACATAAGTTGTCTTATAGACATATATATTAGCACACTTTGCACATTGTTTCAAGCAAATTACAGCAGAAAAACACGGAAATCAGCCGTAATCATATGAGATACCGATTGGCAGAAAAAGAGAGAAAGGGCAACTATATTTTTGTGACACAAAAAGCCCGCACACACATAATGCGTACGGGCTACCATTCATACTCTTTTCACCACTTGGTTATCCACTCTGTTATCAACATTATAGCGATATTCTTTGGGTGTCATATGATACTTTTTCTTGAAGATACGATTAAAATACGAAAGGTTGGTAATGCCTATGCTAGTAGAAACTTCCGTAATCTGCATACTGGTGGTCAGAAGCAGATTAGAAGCAACATTGAGCCGATAGTCATTAATATACTCAATACAGGTCATACCCATATATTTTTTAAAAAACCTCATAAAGTAATGCTTACTCAGATTAATGCTGTCAGCAAGTTCGTCAATAGTAATGGACTTCATATAGTTTTCGCTGATATAATCCAGAATTTTTTTGATGTTTCGCGTAGTATTATCTTTGATAACCGTTTCGTGCGGCTCTACCTCAAAATAATATTGAAATAAGATATGAAACAAATGGTAAAGTTCTGAACGAAGTTTGAGCTCAAAAAACACAGGCTTTTCATTATAAATATCAATCAAACCTTTGACACACTCGACAATCTCTGTGTAATGTGACGTATTGGAAGAAATGATCAGAGGAGAGATATAGCGTCCTTCCAGAAACGGTGTAAAATATTTGATAGAGCAGGCATCGGTATTGTTGCTTGTTAAAAGGTTAAAATCAAACATAATGGTCTTAAAAACAGCACGTGAATTTTCGTGCTGCTTAAACGAATGAAGCACGCAAGGATTGATCAATACAATATCGCCTTTTGTGATGTGATAATTTTCAAGGTCAATACATTCATCGATTTCTCCCTCTTCCATATATACAATCTCCATTTCATTGTGCCAGTGCATCGGAAAAGTGGTATAATAATCGGGCAATATGGTTTTACAAACAGTATAAGGAAGAAGAAAATCACCCTTTTGACCTGTTTCTTTTAAGCTCATCAATTCTTCGTGCTGCATAGTGATGTCCTTTCATTTTATTATGAGTAATAGAAAAGAGATATTTTGTCGGATCAATGGAATACTGAATATTCTGAGCGAAAGCCAATAATATGTTAATGAATAAGTCAAATTAATACAAATACATTCCGCTTAATATTATTATAATATCTACCAACTTTTTTGTCAAGAAAATTGTTTAATTAGTCAATATTTACAATAACAATTGACTGTTTCATTCAGCTTTTTCATTTATTACCATTTTATAGCAATAAATGTCGGCATTATTTTTGCAAGTTCAGCACAAAAAAATTTCATCTATGCCCGATAAAATCCTTGTATGCAAGTAACATTTATGCTATAATAGTTGGGAAAGTTTATGTTTCCTTTCGGATCTATAGGCTCACCCTTTGTACTTGACTATGTTTTTAGAGAAAGGATTGTATTATAATGTACAAGATAGTCAGAAAAAAATCGTTAAATCCAACTGTTTCCCTAATGGAAATTGAAGCTCCGCTGATCGCTAAAAAAGCTGAGCCGGGACAGTTTATTATTTTCAGAGCAAAACAAGACAGCGAAAGAGTACCACTTACCATTGCCGATTTTGACCGTGAGAAGGGTACCGTAACCATTATATATCAAATCGTCGGCGGTGCTACAATGGAACTTGATACCCTTAACGAAGGGGAAAGCCTTCAGGACTTTGTAGGTCCTCTCGGACAGCCCAGTGAGACAGAGGGACTCAAAAAAGTGGCTGTTGTCGGCGGCGGTGTAGGCTGTGCCATTGCTTACCCTATTGCTAAAAAGCTCTCTCTTCTTGGCTGTGAAGTACACAGCATTGTTGGTTTCAGAAACAAAGACCTTGTTATTCTTGAAGATGAATTTAAAGCAGTCAGCTCCAAACTCTGTATGATGACAGACGACGGCAGTTACGGCACAAAGGGTCTTGTTACCAATGCTTTGGAAGAATTGATTAAAGAGGGCAATCAGTATGACGAAGTCATTGCTATCGGTCCGCTTATTATGATGAAGTTCGTTGCTCTTTTGACCAAGAAGTACAACATCAAAACCATTGTCAGTATGAACCCTATTATGATTGACGGTACAGGAATGTGCGGTGGATGTCGTCTGACAGTCGGCGGCGAAACAAAATTTGCCTGTGTCGACGGTCCCGACTTTGATGGTCATCTTGTTGATTTTGACGAAGCAATGCACAGAGGCACAATGTACAAAGAATTTGAATTACATGCACGTGAGGCATCATGTAACTTGCTCAATCAGGAGGATAAATAATTATGGCAATACAGAGAAATATGGATCCCAAAAAGTCACCAATGCCTGTACAGGATCCTCAAGTAAGAAGAAATAATTTTGATGAAGTAGCACTCGGCTATTCCTATGAAACAGCTGTCAATGAAGCAAAACGCTGCCTGAACTGTAAGAATAAGCCCTGTCAAAGTGCCTGTCCTGTACAAATTGATATTCCCGCCTTTATTGAGAGAGTTGCCAACGAAGATATGGAGGGAGCTTATCAAATCATTGCTCAGTCCAGTTCTCTTCCTGCTGTATGCGGACGTGTATGCCCTCAGGAGAAGCAGTGCGAAAGCAAATGCGTAAGAGGCATCAAAGGCGAAAGTGTCGGTATCGGCAGACTGGAGCGTTTTGTTGCTGACTGGCACAGAGAGCATTGTACAGAACAACCCGAAATGCCAACACAAAACGGCCATAAAGTAGCCATCATCGGTGCAGGTCCCAGTGGTTTGACCGCAGCCGGTGACCTTGCCAAGCTTGGTTACAAGGTAACAGTATATGAAGCACTGCATCTGGCAGGAGGTGTATTGGTTTACGGTATTCCTGAGTTCCGTCTTCCAAAAGCAATCGTTCAAAAAGAAATCGATAACCTCAAATCAATCGGTGTAGACATCGAAACCAATATGGTCATCGGTAAAGTTCTTACGATTGACGAATTGTTTGAAATGGGCAATGAAGCTGTTTATATTGGCAGCGGTGCAGGACTTCCCCGCTTTATGAACATTCCGGGGGAAAGTCTCAAGGGCGTTTATTCCGCTAATGAATATCTTACCAGAATTAACCTGATGAAAGCATACAAAGAAGGTGCCAAGACACCGATCAAACACAGCAAAAATGTTGCTGTTGTGGGCGGCGGTAATGTTGCAATGGATGCTGCTCGTTCCGCCAAACGTATGGGAGCTGAAAACGTTTATATTGTCTACCGCCGTGGTATGGAAGAACTGCCTGCCCGCAAAGAAGAAGTGGAACACGCAGAAGAAGAAGGTATCATTTTCAAGACGCTTACCAATCCCGTTGAAGTTCTTAGTGATGAAAACGGCGAAGTAAAGGGTATGAAATGTATTGAAATGGAACTGGGTGAGGCTGACGAAAGCGGTCGCCGCCGTCCGATTGCTAAAGAAAACAGCGAATTTGTTCTTGATGTAGATACAATGATTATGGCTATCGGTACAAGTCCCAACCCACTCATCAGAAGCACCACGCCCGGTCTGGAAACCAATAAACGTGGCTGTATTGTCACAGACGGCGAAAACGGTCTCACCAGCCGTGAAGGCGTTTATGCCGGCGGTGATGCTGTTACGGGTGCTGCAACAGTTATTTTAGCGATGGGTGCCGGCAAGGCCGCTGCTAAAGCGATCGACGAATATATTCAAAACAAACAACAGCCTTAAAAAGCACCTTTGTTGACGATTGACATATTGATAAAATCTTTTATCGCCGGTACAGCAGTAAGATGAGCTGTATCGGCGATACTTTAAGCTTTTCGATATGAAACCCCACAGAATGAAAGAAACGGCAGCAACGAGAACTTCTCATTGCTGCCGTTTTATATTGTTTTGCATTAAACTGCTCTTGTAACCTTGCCGGAACGAAGGCAACGGGTGCAGACATTAACGCGTTTTGGACTGCCGTTTACAATCGCCTTAACCTTAACGACGTTTGGCTTCCATGTTCTGTTTGAGCGTCTGTGTGAGTGAGATACCTTAATACCAAAAGTAACTCCCTTACCGCAAATTTCACATTTTGCCATTTTTTGCACCTCCCATGGTGTTTAAATGGAAGCTTGGCTTCCGTTGTTGTTGAGCGAACCATTGATCAGTAATTAAAATTACTTCAGTTCTACCTCAGCACCAACTTCTTCCAGCTTAGCCTTAATGCTCTCAGCTTCATCCTTGCTAACTGCTTCCTTCAGTGTCTTAGGAGCAGAATCAACAAGAGCCTTAGCATCCTTCAGACCAAGACCGGTGATCTCACGAACAACCTTGATAACCTTGATCTTTTCAGCACCGGCTGACTTAAGTTCAACATTGAACTCTGTCTTTTCAGCGGCAGCACCTGCACCTGCATCTACAGGACCTGCAACTGCAACTGCAGCAGCAGCGGATACGCCAAACTCATCTTCTACAGCATGTACAAGCTCTGAGAGCTCGAGTACTGTAAGTCCCTTTAATTCTTCTACAATAGCTGTAACTTTCTCTGATGCCATTTTCATTTACCTCCAAATTTTGAGATGATAATCAAATGTGAACTATCCATTGTCCAAAGCCAATGGGCTTCCTGTTTCTCCGTCCTCGTAACCTACTAACTCCACAGGCATAAATTCGGGCTGAACCGTCCCTACTATATTGTTGTTATAACAAAAACCACGCTTCTGTCAATTAAGCTTCTGCCGGAGCTTCCTCAGCTGCCGGAGCTTCTTCCCCGCTCTTGTCAACAATAGCCTGTACAGCTCTTGCAAAAGATGCGATAGGTGCCTGGAAAGCACCGAGTACATTAGCAAGCAATACTTCTCTTGACGGGAGCTTTGCAAGGCTCTGAATTTTTTCAAGGCTGATCACCTCATTATCGAGATAACCTGTCTTTACTGTAAAGCTGTCATGAGAATCTGCAAACTTCTGAAGAATACGAGCTGCTGCTACGTAATCCTCATCGCTTGTAGCGATAGCAGATGTTCCGTTAAGAACATCATCAATACCGTTAAGTCCTGCCTTTTCTGCTGCACGCTTAATCAAAGTATTTTTAACAACAGTATACTTAACGTTAGACTCACGAAGTTCCTTACGGAGCTTAGTATCGTCCTCTACGGTAATACCCTTGTAATCAACAATAATACCTGCAACTGAACCCTGAATTCTTTCGGCGAGATCAGCAACGAGCTGCTGTTTCTGCTCTAAAACCTTCTGACTTGGCAAAACGTTTCACCTCCTTGAATATTGACGCAAAAATACGCCCTCCCGGTTTGCGAGGAAGGGCGCAGAAAACACACTTGTTTCAATGTCTTGTTTGCACACACAACCTCGGCAGGCGGGAAACCCTTTACGCTGTAACAGCACCTGCTGTCTTTGGTCAACAGCAACTACTATATTACCACACCAATGTGTGTATGTCAAGCATTTTTTCAGAATTATACTGCTGCACCAATTTTGGCAGGATTAATTCTGACAGCAGGACCCATTGTAGTGGTCACTGCACAAGATCTTACATACTGACCCTTAGCTGCAACGGGTTTTGCTTTAATGATAGCACCGATAAGAGCCTCAAAGTTTTCGTTAATCTTATCGGTACCGAAAGAAACCTTACCAATCGGGCAGTGAATGATATTGGTTTTATCAAGACGATACTCAATCTTACCTGCCTTAGCTTCTTTGATAGCCTTAGCAATATCAGGAGTAACAGTACCTGCCTTGGGGTTCGGCATCAAGCCTCTGGGACCGAGCACCTTACCGAGACGACCTACAAGACCCATCATATCGGGAGTCGTGATCAATACATCAAAATCCATCCAGCCCTCGGATTGGATCTTCTGTGTAAATTCTTCAGCACCAACATATTCAGCACCGGCTTCCTGAGCCTTCTGAACGTTGTCGCCCTTACAGATAGCAAGAACTCTTACCTGCTTACCTGTACCGTTCGGAAGAACGATAGCGCCACGAACCTGCTGGTCAGCATGACGTGAGTCTACGCCGAGCTTTACGTGAAGCTCCACTGTTTCGTCAAACTTAGCGGTAGCGGTTTTGAGGCATACATCAATCGCTTCCTTCGCATCATATGCTTTTGTTTTATCGATGAGTTTTACGGCATCGACATATTTTTTACCGTGTTTCATTGGTTTTCCTCCCTATTCAGTGGTAAAATCGGAGTTTATTTCCTCCCACTCGGGTTTGATCAATCTACTACTTCAACACCCATACTGCGAGCAGTACCTGCAATCATACTGCAAGCACTTTCAATATTAGCAGCGTTAAGATCGGGCATTTTCTGTTCAGCAATTTTCTGAACTTGCTCACGAGTGATTTTAGCAACCTTTTTCTTGTTTGGTTCACCCGATGCTGTATCAATGCCGCAAGCCTTTTTGATAAGAACCGCTGCCGGCGGAGTCTTTGTGATAAAAGTAAAGGAACGGTCTGCATAAACTGTAATAACGACAGGAATGATCAGACCTGCGTCGTTTTTAGTACGCTCGTTGAATTCCTTTGTAAATGCCATAATGTTTACACCGTGCTGACCGAGAGCCGGACCAACAGGTGGTGCCGGGGTAGCCTTGCCGGCAGGTATCTGAAGCTTAATAAAGCCTGTTACCTTCTGAGCCATTTTAATTGCACCT
>CADCOE010000058.1 GCA_902802985.1 uncultured Ruminococcus sp. | reverse complement strand
TGGTGCGAGTGACGGGACTTGAACCCGTACGTCGTAAAACACACGCCCCTCAAACGTGCCTGTCTGCCAATTCCAGCACACTCGCAAATATTATCTTTGCAAACAACGTTAATTATTATAAAATATAAGTTCTTGTTTGTCAAGAGCTTTTTATAAAAAAATAAAACAATTCCAAAAAACAGAGCCGCGACCTGTTCAGTCAGGACACGGCGAGAAGGTTATTGGGGATAAATGACGGCAGCGTGTTTTTTTACTTCATTATAGCGCGTTTCAAAAAGTGTTTTATCGTATTCTTCGGGTATTTCGGAATCGGTAAGGGGATCGGCAACATATACAGTATTGTTGTTTTCATCATAACCGACAAGAACGGCACAATGCTCATTGGCGAGCCATTCGATTTCCTTGCCGTCATTGGTTAGCCATGTATCGCTGATGTAACTGTCTGCCAAATGCATAGTGGTCCACACGATAACGGGTTTGCCTTGACGGAGATAATCCAGCAGTTCATCAAAATCTTTACCATTACAAGCCTTAGCCCTATAGGGAGAGCCAATATCTTCAAAATAGTTATTGGCGGCAGACGCAATACAGTGACTGTAGCAGCCGTAGGATTCTTCGAAATTGGGATCACCTGCAAATTCATATTCCAGATCAGGACCGTATTTGATATTGTCTTTGAATTCAAAAAAACCTTTTGGCAAATATTGGTCTGCCAGCTGATTTTTAGTAACATCAAAGTGGTAATATCTCAAGCAAATCGCCAGAGAAGTTACCTCACATCCGGTGGGAAGAGGAAAGTCAGAATACTGACAGATATTTTTAACAGGCAGGCAATTTGTGACATTCAACTTTTTGACAGCCTGAGAGGTATTGCCCAGACTGTCGGTAGCGGTAACACATATAGTATAAGCTCCGGGAACTGTATTCAGTTTAAGATAGGAACTGTCAGAGTCAGAATCTTTGACTATAACTGTTTCTTGACCGTTGGCGTCAAAATAGGAATAGCGGTAGGTATAAGGGGCAGTACCACCTTCAAATTCAGCAGAAACGAACAGATGGTTGGTACCGGGACAGACCGTTTCGCTGCTCAGCTGAATATTTTTGTTTTTCAAGTCATTGTGAGCAGTATCGCTAACGTTAATGTTAAAAATTTTTGTCAGTACGTTTCCCAGAGAGTCGTGAACATCCATTTTTATCATATAGGAACAGTAATGTGACGGAACTTTTATACTGAAGTCGGGAGAATCCTGTACTTTTGGTTCCGACCAATTTTCATTGTTTTCTTTGTGAGTAAACGTATATTGATAAGGTCCTTTGCCGCCTTTTACATAAGCCTTGATTTTGACTTCTTGGGCCGGATTGGCATTAGTAGTGCTGATTTTGATACCATTGTCGGTGAGAGGGGGATAATTTTTTTTATCGGAAGTTTTTTGATTGCTTTCATACGAAGCAACAGACGAGGTGTTTGTGGTAACGGAAGGGGGAAGAGAGGTTTGGTGGCAGCCGGTAATCAAACAGGTCAACATCACAGCGACAATACAAATTAATGATTTATCTCTCATTTGGTTCACATTCTTTGCTGATGTATTTAAAAAAAGGATACCGTATAACCATAATAAAGCTTGCAATACGACATCTTGTTTACTTATCTAATGGTATCAAAAAAAAAGATTACTGTCAATGGAATGAATAGCAAATTCACAGAAAACGATACTGACTATTATAGACTCAGGTCTTTTGCGAAAATTTAGATAAAGCGGCATCCATTTGAATAGCGTAACAGGCAGAAAAATATTGTTGATTTTGTCAGTGAGCAGATAGCAGAATGAACGTAAAACAAGGTTACTTTTTATTTAATGCGATAAAAAATGACTAAATTTTTTTAAAATGATTGACTGTAAATGTAATATATACTATAATATTATTCGTATATGAGTGCCTTTCAGTGCATTTTATAATGCAAAAAAACTGACATAGAGGAGATTTTGCTTATGGCATTGTTAATAAACTGTCCTAACTGTTTTAATCAGATTGTGAATAACGGTGAGGACTGCCCCTTTTGTGGATATAGTATGAAAGAGGGCAAAACAAAAGAACAGATGGAGCAGGAAGCTCTTGAAGCAGAAGAGGCGGCCAAAGCAGCCGAAGAGGCTAAAGCGGCAGAGGAAGCGGCCAAAGCAGCCGAAGAAGCTAGGGCGGCAGAGGAAGCGGCCAGAGCAGCAGCAGCAGCTAGAGCAGCGGAAGAAGCGGCCAAAGCCAAAGCAGCGGAAGAAGCCGCTCGAGCAGCAGCGGCAAAAGCTGCACAGGCACGAACAGCAGCTACTCAATCCTCTAATATTTTTGCAAAATTTCAGCAAAAAGCAACCGTTGCGCAAGCAACATCAGGTGTCAATATTAATCAACAAATCAGCGATAAAGAAAATTTACCTGAAATTCCCGAAACAAACGACCCAAGTATCCTTCCGCCGATGCAGTTGGAACAGCCTGTACCACTTGCGAAAATAGCCAATACGCCTGCAGTGCCGTTGTCTCTGCTTGAAAAAGAGGAAGTAAAGAACCAACTGCCCCCAATGCAGCTTGAGCGTGAAGTAACTTTAGACGAAATTCAACATGCTCAGGCAGTACCTCTTAGTCCTATCCAAAAAGAAGAAATTGAGGACGCTCTTCCAAATATTAATTCTCCGGAAGTAGCTCCACCAAAAAGCGTTCAATCTCAGGTGGAATTAGAAACTTTACAGAGCCGCTCCGTGACTTCAACACAATATACACCGCAGCCACCTGTACCAACAGCACCGCAAGTGCCGGCTGCACAGCCTGCTCCTGTACCAACAGCACCACAAGTACCGGTTGCACAGTCTGCTCCTGTATCAACAGCACCGCAAGTACCGGTTGCACAGCCTGCTCCTGTACCAACAGCACCGCAAGTACCGGTTGCACAGCCTGCTCCTGTACCAACAGCACCACAAGTACCGGTTGCACAGCCTGCTCCTGTACCAACAGCACCACAAGTACCGGTTGCACAGCCTGTGGCTGTGCCGACAGAACCGATAGAACAGTCCGCTCAGCAGCCGAGACCCAAAAAACAGTGGTCATCCAATCCGCAAGATTTTGCAGAAGCACCGCAGCAGCCCAGACAACCTGCACCACAGCGTCCTGCTCAGCAACCGAGATCCAAAAAACAGTGGTCGTCCAATCCGCAGGATTTTGCAGAAGCACCGCAGCAGCCCAGACAACCTGCACCACAGCGTCCTGTTCAGCAGCCAAGACCCAAAAAACAATGGTCATCCGATCCACAGGATTTTGCAGAAGCACCGCAGCAGCCCAGACAACCTGCACCGCAGCGTCCTGTTCAGCAGCCAAGACCCAAAAAACAGTGGTCATCCGACCCGCAGAATTTTGCAGAAGCACCGCAGCAGCCCAGACAATCTGCACCGCAGCGTAGATCTCCCGCATCTCGTAACGGCGGCAGATCACAGCAGCCAAATGGTAAAATTGAACTTAATCCGATCGTACAAGAACGTCAGGATTTAGGACCTACAGGGGAAAGATTAGAAAATCTTCCGCCGCAGCAGTCTGTGTCCGATCCGAATTTCGATACAGATTCCTATGTAAAAAATCTCCATCGCCAGATCAAGGCAGATCAGTCTACCGTTAGTCGTCAGGAAAATACTGTCGATGTTGTCAAGAAGGCAGAAAGTGTAGAAGTACAGCCAATGAAGTTTGACGGAAAACAACTTAGAGCTGCCAGTGTTAATGTGGTGAAGGCACCGAACAAGTCCAATACAATGATACTTCCGATCATTATTGTGGTTGTTCTTGTGATTGCACTGATCGTTATTGCTGTTGTTATGCTCTCGGGCAACAAAGACGGAGAGGGAACCGCACAAACATCCGATACCACAGCTTCGGCTTCTTCGACTGTATCCGAAGTATCTTCAGAGTCTTCGACAACAGTATCCGCAGTCGGTTTCAGCCTTGACAGAGCGTCAGGATGGGACAATACTCTTTCTGACTATGATACCGTTGTTGCAGGTCATATGAATGATTTCGTTACTGCGACCATCTATTAAGTTATAACAGATACCCTCGGTTTTTGTTGGTTCTTTGTCAATCATTGGAGTAAAAACCGAATAAAACAGAATATGAGTATGATGCAAGCGATGGCTCTAAGAAACTGTCGCTTGTTTTGTATGAAAAAATGACCTTTGACACAAAACAAAAAATCTCAAATGCTCATTCAAAAATCCTGTGCTTTCGACGATGGGTAGTTTACTTGTGGCGAAGAATGTGTTATAATCAAAAGTGAAATTTGTACAGAGTAGGCAGTAAAGCGTTAAGTGCCCGTTGAACAGGAAGTTGTCATTGGGACGAAAAGAAATGTTTCTTGCGATTTTATTGCCGCATTCCGCTGATACATAATGGAAAAGAACTGTGTTGTATGACGGAATTGTACAGCACAGTTTTTTTATGGGAGATGATTGCTTGAGGGAACCGTTGACACGACTGGATCGTATTATTCGGAATGAACGATACCAAGAAGCACTATCGCAAATTGATGCCGCCGAACAAAACAGAAAATTTTGCCGCCATACGCCGGAACATTTTTTTGATACGGCAAGAATTATGTATATTATTGCATTAGAAGAACATCTATCTGTGTCCAAAGAAATGATTTATGCCGCAGCACTTCTGCACGATATTGGCAGGGCAGAAGAGTACCGCAGCAGAATGCCCCACGAACAGGCAAGTGCACAGTTGGCAAAAAAAATTCTGACAGAATGTGGATATACGGAAGAAGAAACAACAGCTATTACTGATGCAATCCTCGCCCACAGAAACGAACCGCTTATCCGTCAAAGTGAACTTGCCTTGCTGCTGTATCGTGCGGATAAGCTTTCACGCAGATGCTTTTCCTGCAAGGCATATGAGGAATGTTATTGGAGTGAAAGCAGAAAAAATCATTTTATTGTTTATTGAGGTGCAAAACTATGAACATAGGCAACCGACAGTTTGAGAAAGGGCACACTTATGTAATGGGAATACTGAATGTGACTCCCGATTCGTTTTCCGACGGAGGGAAGTGGAATGATATTGATAATGCATTATATCACACAGAGCAAATGATCAAGGAAGGAGCAGCTGTCATTGACAT
This sequence comes from uncultured Ruminococcus sp., assembly GCA_902802985.1. Taxonomy (GTDB): domain Bacteria; phylum Bacillota; class Clostridia; order Oscillospirales; family Acutalibacteraceae; genus UBA1213. Next base: position 43,391 of record CADCOE010000058.1, on the reverse strand, counting down.
TGGAGGAGAGTCCAGCCGTCCCGGCTACACAATGATCACTGACAGCGAGGAAATACAGCGGGTAGTACCTGTGATAGAAGCCGTTCACAGCAGATTTGATATACCTATTTCGGTAGATACTTATAAGTCGGCAGTGGCAAAGGCTGCTATACAGTCGGGAGCAAATTTGGTGAATGATATATGGGGACTTCGCTATGATCATTGTATGGCGGAAGTTGTCGCCGCAAGCGGATGTGCGTGTTGCCTGATGCACAATAAGACGATGCCTGATTATGAAAATTTTGTGGAGGATATGATACGTGAAACATTGGAATGCATCCAAAATGCCCGCAATGTTGGGATTGCTCAGGATAAGATCATCATTGACCCCGGCGTGGGATTCGGTAAAACAAATGAAATGAATTTGTCTGTTTTGAAGCATCTGGAGGAATTTTGTTCACTGGGTTATCCTGTTTTGCTGGGCTGTTCACGCAAGTCTGTAATCGGCAATACCCTGCATCTGCCGGTTGATGAACGGCTGGAGGGAACGCTGGTGACAACGGTTGCCGCTGTGATGAGCGGTTGTCGGTTCGTAAGAGTTCATGATGTACAGGCAAATGTAAGGACGATCCAAATGACGGAAGCAATTTGGGGAGCTGAATAATATGAAAGAAAAAAGAGATAAGATTACTGTTAAAAATCTGGAGGTATACGCTTATCACGGTGCTCTTCCGGAAGAAAATACGCTGGGACAAAAATTTTTGATTTCAGCAGAATTATATACGAATTTTTCGGCAGCGGTCAAAAATGATGAATTGTCATTGTCTACCAACTATGCGGAAGTTTGTCGATTGATCACAGACTATATGAAACAACACACCTTCCGATTGATCGAAACAGCAGCAGATCGATTAACAGCAGCACTTCTTGATGCATTTCCTTTTTTGGACGGTGCCGCCGTTACCGTCCGGAAACCGTGGGCACCTATCGGACTTCCGTTGGAAACAGTGGGCGTTCGGACACAGCGTGATTGGCATACGGCATATGTTGCACTCGGTTCTAATATCGGAAACAGTCTGCAGTATTTGAACAATGCTGTTGCATCATTGCGTCAGACAAAAGGCTGCTCCGTGGAAAAGGTGTCGGAATATATGATTACTGAGCCTTATGGAGGTGTAGGACAAAACGATTTTCTGAACGGTGTGTTGTGCCTGAAAACTTATTTGACAGCACACGAACTGCTTGATGTGCTGCACGAAATCGAGAATGCCGCAGGTCGAAAACGAGAAATACGCTGGGGTCCCCGCACTCTTGATCTGGATATTATTTTTTATGACCATCAGGTTATTGATGACGAACAGCTTCATATTCCGCATATTGATATGCATAACCGTGTGTTTGTGCTGGAACCTCTGGTACAACTGGCACCGTATGTTCGCCATCCTGTGCTGAATAAAACGGTGTCACAACTTTTATACGATTTGAAAGGGAAAAACGGATGATAGCAATGATAGCAGCATACGACCGCAATCGGGTCATAGGAAACAATGGCAGGATACCTTGGCAGATCGACGGCGAACAAAGACGTTTCAAAGAACTGACAATGGGGAACGCCGTGATAATGGGCAGGCGTACCTATGAAGAAATCGGCAGACCACTCATTGGCAGGCAAAATATTGTCCTATCTTCCATCGGACACTTTGACGGCTGCATTAATGTACGATCGTTGGAAGAAGCACTTTGTGCAGCACAAACGGATGATGTTTATATAGCGGGAGGAGCCGGTATTTATCGGGCAGCACTTGCGATTGCCGATAAACTGTATATTACGGAAATCGATGCCGTGTTTGACGGAGATACCTTTTTTCCTGAGTTTGACGAAGGAAAGTTTGTCAAAACAATAGAGCGTCAGATAGAGGGAGTCATCCCTTACTGTTATGTAACTTATACTGCTAAAAAATAAATCGGGTGCAGGCAAAATCATTTTTGTCTGCACCCAATCGCTGCCGATAACGGATTATTCCCCAGACAGCTTCTGCCACAAAACAGGCTGCATTTGCTGATCGTGAAGAGCATATTCCAGAGCAGAGGGAATGAGTTCAAAATTAGCGACCAGAGAATTTGGCTTTTTGGCAGGATTATCCTGCGTAAACGGCACAAAATAATAATGCCGTGTATTCATCAGTTTGCCGATGTTCTGAGCCGATGCTCCCAATGCATCATTGGTAGCAAGTGCGATCAACACAGGTCTGGATTGACGCAAATGAGATTTGACCGCCATTGTGACAGGTGTATCGGTGATGGCATTGGCAAGCTTGGCAGCAGTATTGCCCGTACAGGGGGCTACCAGCATAATATCCGTTATTCCTTTGGGACCGATTGGTTCGGCATCCAAAACGGTATTGATGATTTTGTGTTCGCAAAGTTCCTCTGTCTTGTCGATCCATTCCTTTGCCGTTCCGAAACGGGTATCAGTATGATATGCGTTGAATGACATAATCGGCACAATATGATATCCGATATTCCGAAGCTTTTCCATCTGTTTGAATACCTTTGAAAATGTACAGAACGAGCCGCACATTGCAAATCCCACGGTGATACCGGTCATAGGTTTTCCTCCCTGATGATGTTATAAACGGCATTTTTGATGATTATTCCAGAGGTTTGGGGAGCAGATCTGCCCGGAAGTGATAATGCTCGTATTGCTTTGATATTCAGTCGTTTTGCGGCATCAAAATCCACCCCTCCCGGAAGAGAGGCAAGGTCAATGACTAAAGCACCACAGGCACTTCCTGCCAGCGTGTGAGAGTCAAAAATCAATTCGGGTATAGTATTGAAAATGATGTCATATCCGCTGCCGAAATCTCCGGTAACAACCGCCTTCATTCCGCACGAACGAATATAAGCCAGATCACTGTATTTTCTGGCACTGACGGTAACATTCGCTCCCAATCCTCTGAGCATCTGTGACAAGATGCGTCCTATTCTGCCGTAACCGGCCACAAGACATCGGGAGGAATTGATAGTACCTTCATATTCACGCATCGCATATTCAATGGCTCCCTCGCCTGTCGGTACAGCGTTTTCTACAGCGAATTCTTCTCTTGTGCTGTAATCGAAAATGTTTTCGGCTTGATGAGCAAGCCGGCTTTTCATTCCCACGAACAGCGGTTTGTTGCCAAATAAAAAAAAGAGATCCTCATTCATACCCACTTGTACCGCAGAAAAGGGCATATTTAGTACCTTGCCGTCCTTGGAAACCGGCAGCGGCATAATAAAAGCATCACAATGAGCCGCCATTTCTTTAAGCGGAACGGAACGCAGTCCCATCGTATCTTCACACTGCTCAAAGCCGAACAGACAGACATCATATCCGTCATCGGCAACCGACCTTGCACAGTAAAGCTGACGCTTGTCACCTCCGATAATGCCAAAGCTTTTTATATCTATCACAAAATCCAACCTCCGGATGTAAAATCAACAAATAATCATCTGTTGTTGATATAATATGAATTTTATCAAAAAAATGTTCAAATTCCCTTGCACTTCTTCCGTAAATTGGTTATATTATAGTGGAAGATCGATTAACGGCAGTGCCTCCGTGATCATATCGTAATGAGGGTTTATATACTTAGTGGGAATGAGAACACTGTCGTAGTGGATGATAAATGATAAGGGACGAGAAAATATGAGTGTGACAAAAATCGTTATCACGGGTGGTCCGTGCGGCGGCAAAACAACTGCTCTGGAACGGATCAGACAGGTGTTTACTCAAAAAGGCTGGACGGTACTGTTTGTGCCGGAAACCGCAACAGAACTCATCAATGCAGGTGTTACACCTGTCAGCTGTAAAAATAATCAGGATTTTCAGTGCGGTTTGATGCGGCTGCAGCTGGAAAAGGAAAAGGTGTATATGAACGCTGCCAAAGGAATGAAAAACGACAGAGTACTTTTGGTATGTGACAGAGGAGCAATGGATAACAAGGCTTATATGGGAAAAGAAGAGTTTACTTATGTTTTGTCAGAACTGGGCGAAAGCGAAGCACATCTGAGAGATCAGTATGAAGCGGTTTTCCATTTGGTGACGGCGGCTGATGGGGCACGAAAGTATTATGGCAACACTAACAATACCGCACGCTATGAAAATGCCGAAACAGCAGTTGAAATCGACAGAAAAATCATTGCGGCGTGGGTGGGACATTCCCATTTGAGGATCATAGATAATTCCACCGGTTTTGAGGAAAAAATACAGAGGCTGATTGATCTGATCACCGCATTTGTCGGTGATCCTGAACCTCTTGAGATTGAACGGAAATATCTGATTTCTTATCCCGATATTAACGAGTTGATGAAAGATCGTTTTTGCCGTAAAACTGAGATCTCTCAAACTTATCTGAATTATCCTGACGGAAGATATTGTCGTATTCGTAAACGCACTGTGGATGGCAGCAGTATTTACATCAAAACAGTGAAAAAGAAAATCAGCGAACTCAAACGCATCGAAGTGGAAACGCCGCTGACGGAACAGGAATACAATGCCTTGTTGAATGATTGTACAGCCGAAAAGTGTACTGTGGAAAAATCACGTTATTGCCTGGTGTGCCACAGCCAGTATTTTGAATTGGATGTCTTTCCGTTCTGGGATGACAGGGCATTGCTGGAAATAGAACTGATAGATGAAAATGAGTCTGTAAAACTGCCTGACCATATTAACGTCATTCGAGAAGTGACTTTTGAGGAAGAATATAAAAATTACAGTATTGCCAAGCGGTTGGGTGTCAGCCATTAAACAGCGGCAAAAAATAAAAAACGTTTTCGCCATTGATCGGACGGAAGCGTTTTTTGATAAAATGGTCATACATATTGCAGCACATCGACAAACAATCTGCCTTTTTTGCTGATTCCTCTGATGCCGACGATTTCCACTTTGCCTTTACCTCGCATTGCGATTTTGTCGCCGCTTTTGATTTCTTTTGCGTTATTGTCGCATACCAACCAGTTGACGGTTACGCTGCCTTTTTTGATGCTCTCGGCGGCTTTGGTTCTGGAAATATCAAAGCATTCTGCACAGATACAGTCCAGCCGCATCGAACTGATATTGATGCGGAGGGGACGACGTTGAGGAGCCGTCATTTCCGAAAGCTCCGACTGTTGGAGGTTGATAGGATAACGACCGATTTTTTTGAAATTCCATTTAACGAAGTCAGCGATACAGGCGTGGCAAAAAAACTGTGCCGCAGTATCGGCTGCCATAATATCGCCCACCATTTCCCGTTTGATGCCCAGTCCCATCAATGAACCGAGTACATCCCGATGGGAAATTTGTGCGTGACTGTCGGTTGTTTTCAGTGAATACAGAATAAGAGGAGCACCGTCATCGGCTGCGTATTCGTTGGCACAAACACGACACAACCGTCTTTCGGCATCGGCATAGCCTCCGCTAAAGCTGATATATCCCCAAAATTCCTCCACTTCTGACAGTAGTGTTTGTTCGGCAGGACTGAGAAATCCCGAATAAAGTGCAGCATAGTTTTTTTCACTTTGGCGGATGAGATCGTTAATTTTGCGTATCAAAATTTTTTCGTCATTGTTGGCGGTATATTTTACGGTAAAGTCCATTCCAATCTCCTTCGGTCATTTTTTGGTTTTATTATAGCATAGAGCGGATGTGTTGTGAAGAGTAAAAAGTTGAAAACTTTCTTTGAGTGTTTACAATAGTGAAAAAAATTATTTGATAAAATTTTTCAAAAAATTCACATTTATTTCAAAAAATGAAGTTATTATTATATCAGAAATACATCAGCCGATGAATTCAGAAATAGTCGGTCATTTCTATTCAATCAATATTCCCTTCTTTTTCCCCTTTCTAATTAATAAAATTTGTTTTCCGAAAAAACCACCGATGATTTTCTCTGTCGGTGGTTTCTTCGGCTATAGCGGCTGCAATTCTTTCTGAAACCACATAAACCCTTGGAAATATAATATATGGATACAAAAGTCACCTGCAAGAACTTGATGTCCTTGCAGGTGACTTTTTGTTTATTCTGTTTTTTGATGATAATGCCAGCCGGTAATTCCAACATATATAGGTTAGCAAAGCTTGTATTATCATCAATGAGCCTGCCCGGGGGGATTTGAACCCTCGATCTTCAGAGTCGGAGTCTGATGCATTATCCAGCTGTGCTACGGGCAGCTGCAACGACTAATATTATAGCATAAATTTTATCCGGTTACAAGTATTTTATATCGTTTTTTTTCGGCATATAGTATTTGTAAAAATGTACAGCAAGTGGTATAATAAAAAATAAAAATTCTTTTATAATTTTACCGATAGCGGAGGATGACAATGGACATACGTGTAGGTGACAAGATCGAAATGAAAAAACCCCACCCCTGTGCCACAAGATGCCGGACTTTTGATGTGCTGCGTGTGGGAATGGATTTTAAAATACGCTGTACGGCGTGTGGTCACGAATTGATGATACCAAGAGTCCGAGCAGAAAAAAATATTAAAAAGGTCATTCGGCCGGAATTAAATGATCAGCCTTAGCAAACACAGGTTTTTATTCGTTTCATCGTAAGTAAAAGGAGAATGACTATGTTTGATAAGTTGGAAATTTTTTCCTCACGTTATGAGGAGTTGTCGGAAAAATTGTGTGACCCTTCGGTGATCTCGTTACCTGAACGGTATACGGAAACGATGAAGGAATATAAATCTGTTGAACCGGTTGCTTTGAAATATAGGGAGTACCGGCAGGCTTTGTCGGATGAAGCTGACACTAGGGAAATGCTCGAAGAAAGCGGCTCGGATAAGGAAATGGAGGCGATGCTCAATGAGGAATTGTCTTGGCTGAGGGATAAGATCAGGGAGCTTGAAACAGAACTTAAAATGCTGCTTTTACCCAAAGATCCCAACGATGACCGCAATGTGATCGTAGAGATCAGAGGCGGTGCCGGTGGAGAGGAAGCCGCTTTGTTTGCGGCTGTACTGTACAGAATGTACAGTATGTATGCCATTAAACGGGGCTATCAGGCGGAACTGATCAACGCCAATGAAACAGAATTGGGCGGTTACAAGGAAGTCAGTTTTATGATAACGGGAGAAGGGGCTTATTCACGCCTAAAGTACGAAAGCGGGGTACATCGTGTACAGCGTGTCCCTGAAACAGAAACGCAGGGACGTATTCATACCTCTACCGTGACAGTGGCAGTGCTGCCCGAAGCGGAGGATGTAGAGGTGAATATCAACCCATCTGATCTTAAGATTGATACTTACCGTTCCAGCGGTGCGGGCGGTCAGCATATCAACAAAACAGAATCTGCTATCCGTATTACACATCTTCCGACAGGATTGGTGGTGGAGTGTCAGGACGAAAGAAGCCAATATAAAAATAAGGATAAGGCAATGAAAGTGCTCAAATCCAGATTACTGGAACAGGAACGTGAACGTCAGCACAACGAGGTGGCAAGAGAACGTTCTACGCAGGTGGGAACAGGTGACAGAAGTGAGCGAATCAGAACTTACAATTATCCGCAGGGCAGAGTGACCGATCATCGTATCGGTCTGACACTATATAAAATAGATGATATTCTCAATGGAGCTATCGACGAATTAATTGATGCACTGATTACGGCAGACCGTTCTGCAATGCTCGAAAAGGAGTGAAGAACAATGCGTAATATCGACATACGCAGGAGGAGTTTTGTTTTTATCAATGTATGGGGAATGATTAAAATCATATTGATTATTTTTTTCAGTCTGGTGCTGATTCATACTTTTAACTTGGAAAAGGAAATGTTGTATTATGATGGTGAGAGAATTCAATATGATTGGGTGACAGATTATGAACATCTTTCTCCCGACCAATTCGTCAGCGGTGTGATCAACAATGTGGTAGATGGAAAGTCATGGTATTTTTTAGCAGAAACTACCGAGCCGGGAAGATACATTATGGTACATGTCTATAATGACAATCCAAGTGCCCATTTGCTGGATGAGCAGCTCTGGTACTATCATTACGGCGGCAATCATTATCGCATTGAATATAACGGTAAAACTGTAAAAATGAATGCGGAAGCACAACAGTATGCCAATTTTTGGGAAAATAAATTTCAAGGTACAGTAGAAAATGTAATGATCGAATATGATAACGGCTACCAGCGTGCCAACGATGAACTGATCTTTGCTACGTTCGGTTTTTCAGCTATATTGATTTTACTGATCTTTCTTGCTTCCCGAAAGTTTATTGTGGATATTATCAAGTGGTTTATGTATCGAAGAGGGCTTATTCCCGATCAGATCAAAATCAAACCACGAGATCAATACGAAGCGGATACGATGTTTGAAGATCAATTTGATGATGAGCGTTATTTCTTTGATGATCATATCAATGAAAAACCGTATGTTCCAAGTATGCCTGCTGATGCTCCTAAATATGAGGCGGACGAATTTTATACACAGGGTCCCGATGATGACGGTTATTTCTATGTGGGAACAGAGAAAAACCAAAATACGGCCGATGGTGGTGAAGAACAAGGAGAAAATCAATCCCCTGACGATGACAATAAAGGTGGTCCTGATTATTATCACGATGAAAATAAACTGAGATATCGATACTAAGGAATAACAGGAAAAAGGAATGATATAATGAAAACATTAATGCTCAAAGCTGACCAGACGGATCAGGCAGCGAAAATTATCAAAAACGGCGGATTGGTTGCCATACCTACTGAAACCGTTTACGGATTGGCTGCCGATGCTCTTAACGGAAAAGCGGTGGCAAAAATTTTTGAAGCAAAAGGCAGACCAATGGATAATCCACTGATCGTTCATATTGCTGACGTGTCACAGGTGGACAGGCTGGTATCGGAATTTCCTCCCAAAGCACAAAAACTTGCCAGAACATTCTGGCCCGGACCGCTGACTATTATTTTGCCAAAGTCAGAAATTATTCCCGATGAAGTCAGTGCAGGTCTGGATACGGTGGCTATCCGGCTGCCGCTGCACAAAACAGCACGTGAACTGATCGCCAAGTCTTCCCCTCTGGCAGCCCCTTCCGCCAATCTGTCCGGCAGTCCCAGCCCCACGAATGCCAGACACGTTGCACAGGATATGAATGGTCGTATTGATGCTATCATTGAAGGCGGAGAATGTGAAGTGGGTGTGGAGTCTACAGTTATCACGCTGGCAACCGATCCGCCCCGACTGCTTCGTCCCGGCGGAATTACCGTGGAACAGCTGCGTGAGGTGATCGGAGAAGTGGAAATTGATGACGCTGTACTGCATCCGCTGGCAAAGGGGCAGAAGGCAGCAAGCCCCGGAATGAAGTATAAGCATTATTCTCCTAAAGCCAATGTGATATTACTGAGGGGAAACAGCGGTTTGTTTGCGGATTATATCAACGCCCGCAGAACAGAAAATGCAGTGGTACTTTGTTATACCGAGGATCTCGGTTTTTTGAAGCTGCCGTGCATCCCTATGGGAAAATCCAATGATTATGCCCAACACGCACATAAACTGTTTGCTTCACTGAGAATTGCCGATGACGGTGGATTTGCAACCGTATATGCCCACTGCCCCGGCACCAAAGGAGAAGAATTGGCGGTGTACAACAGAATTATTCGTGCGGCAGGCTTTGAGGTGGTCGATCTTGAAAAGTAAAGTAATTGGATTGACAGGACAGACCGGTGCAGGAAAAAGTACCGTTTCTCATATGATAGGTGAGATGGTCAGCGGTACGAAAATCATTGATGCCGACAAGGTGGCCAGAGAAGCATTGACCAATGGATCGGACTGCCTGAAAAGACTTGCCAAACTGTTTGGTTGTGATATAATAAGAGATGACGGAAGCTGCGACAGAAAGCTGCTTGCTCAAAGAGCGTTTTCGTCTGAAAAGAATACATCGATGCTTAATGAAGTCACACATCCGTGGATTATAGCACGGATAGAGGAATTGATTATACGGTATCGATCTGAACAATGCAGTATGATCGTTCTGGATGCTCCTTTGCTGTATGAAAGCGGAGGGGATGCCCTATGTGATTGTGTGGCGGCAGTGACGGCTCCCGAAAATGTACGCTTGAAACGGATCATTGACCGTGACGGACTGACGGAACAAGAAGCATTGCTGCGTATAAAAGCACAGCATCAGGAACAGTATTACCGCAGTAAAGTGGATTTTGTGATAGACGGTTCTCTGCCGCCTGATGAGGTCAGACGACAGACAGAGTTACTCCTACAGCGAATCAAAAGAGGTATATAATGAAAAAACAACTCAAAGCTATCGTATGCATTGTTATTGTTGTGGTCGTTGTGGCAGGCAGTGCATTCGTGCTGAAAAAAGCATATAACAATTATTTGTATTCTACATATCCTATTAAATATAAGGAGGAAGTGAATGCGGCGTCCGAAAAATATGATATTTCTCAGGCACTTATCTATGCCGTTATCAAAACTGAAAGCAGCTTTGAACCCAATGCCAGATCTCATGCAGGAGCAGTCGGTTTGATGCAGCTGACAGAGGATACTTTTATATGGCTTCAGACATTCTATAAGGATGAAAATGATTATACCTTTGATGATCTTGCCGACCCTGCTGTCAATATTGATTATGGCGTACATTTGCTGTCTATACTGTCGGATATGTATTCCGATGAACAAACAATGCTGTGTGCGTATAATGCCGGATTGGGCAATGTTGATGAATGGCTGCAAGATCCCCAATATTCCGATGACGGGGTCACGCTGAAAAAAGTTCCGTTCCCCGAAACCGACAATTATCGTAAAATCGTGGTTCAAAATGAAAGTGCTTATCATAAATTGTATTTTAGCAAGTCGCAATGAACGGCTGCTAAGAAAGTATACTTTCTTTTTTTGTATTGAATAACGAAAGGATGGATAACCAATGATAAAAGAAATTGAAAAAGAAAAAACAGAAGTGCAGCAGCTGAAAGAAAAGCTGTTGATCAAAAAACGCAGCGGTGCTGCCAAGGTGAGTCCTCAGGAACTGGAAAAAGCAGATGAGTTTTGTGAAGAATATAAGGTGTTCCTCAACAAGGCAAAAACCGAAAGGGAAGCGGTCAAATATGCCGTTGCTAAAGCAGAACAGGCAGGCTTTGAGCCGTATGACTGCAACAAATCCTACAAAGCAGGCGATAAGGTATATGTCAACAACAGAGGAAAAGCATTGATGCTTGCTGTTATCGGTAAAAACGGTACTAAAAACGGCGTGCGTCTGGGTATCGCTCATATTGACTCTCCCCGTCTTGACCTGAAACCCAATCCTCTGTATGAAAACAGTGATCTGGCACTCTTTAAAACCCATTATTACGGCGGTATCAAAAAGTATCAGTGGCCTACTATTCCGCTGGCACTTCACGGCGTAGTGGCACTCAAAGACGGCAGTATTGTGGAAGTGCAGGTGGGGGAAAGTGAAACAGATCCTTGCTTTGTGATTACGGATCTGCTGCCGCATCTGGCTGTTGAGCAAATGTCACAGGTGATGACGAAAGCATTTAACGGTGAACATCTGAATGTATTGATCGGCAGCCGTCCTTTCCAGACCGATGAAGAAAGTGAAAGCGTTAAGCTGAACATAATGAATATTATTTTTGAAAAATATGGCATCGTTGAACAAGACTTTCTTTCTGCCGATCTGACAATGGTTCCTGCCTTTCCGGCAAGAGATGTCGGGTTTGACAGAAGTATGATCGGTGCTTACGGTCACGATGACAGGGTTTGTGCTTACCCTGCGTTAATGGCGGCATTGAGTGTCAATGTACCCGAAAGTACCGTGATTACCGTATTAACTGACCGTGAGGAAATTGGAAGCGATGGCAACACTGGTATGAAATCTACCTATATGGTTGACTTTATCGAAGATCTTGCACAGGCAGAGGGAGAACAGGTCAGACACGTAATGGCAAAAAGCACCTGCCTCTCGGCAGATGTCAATGCGGCTTTTGATCCCACTTATGCATCGGCTTTCGAGGCAAACAATGCTTCTTATATCAATAATGGTGCCGTTATTACCAAATATACGGGCAGCGGCGGCAAATACAGTACCTCTGACGCTTCAGCAGAATGGATGGCAAAAGTCAGAAATATTCTGGATAGCGCCGATGTTTTATGGCAAACAGGCGAACTTGGAAAAGTTGACGGCGGCGGCGGCGGTACCATCGCTAAGTTTGTGGCTAATCTGAATGCTGATGTGGTGGATCTGGGTGTGCCGGTTCTCTCTATGCATGCGCCGTTTGAAGTGGTTTCTAAGCTTGATGTTTACGAAACCTATCGTGCTCTTTATGAGTTCTATTGTTATTGACAGGTCAGCGGAGTGCCGGCAACAATCAAAATTTTAGGTGGGGTAAATTCTATCCCTAGTGATTGGTTGGATTAATACAAGTTGACACCCGCTAAAAAATTTCGTCAAAGCACACGAAAAATGAAAGAAAGCTCCTTGTCTGAATAATAATTATGTTATAATGCTGATTTTCTTATTGACAATCGGCTTTCTTTGTATTATCATAACACAAGATTGAATTTTATTTTTTGCATTAATTTTACTGGTAATTTTGGTATACTTTACACAATGTAAAGTGCTGTAAAGTAAAAAACTTTCCTGTGTAAGGCTTTTGACCTTTTGTTACGATAACCTTGCGGCGAATGCCGTTTGTATTATTATGACCCTTTTTCATAAATTGACTTCATTGTCTTTATGAACTCATACAATAGAATTATGAGGAGTGTTTGTTTTGGAAAAAATCGTTGTTAACGGCGGCAACAAACTTATCGGCAATGTGCAGATCAGCGGTGCAAAAAATGCTGCTGTTGCGATTATCCCCGGCGTTATCTTGTCGGACGGTATCTGTCGTATTGAAAATATCCCTAATATTATGGACGTCAACCTGATGGCAACTATCCTTCATCAAATGGGTGCCAAGGTCAACCGTATTAATAAATCTACCCTTGAAATTGACCCTACTTATATCCGTAATCCTGTGGCTAAATATGACCTCGTCCGTCATATGAGAGCTTCCAGTTATCTGATGGGTGCTTTGCTGGGGAAATTTTCCCGTGCTGAGGTGGCTCTTCCGGGCGGATGTGATTTTGGTGTCAGACCACTTGATCAGCATCTGAAAGGTTTTGGTGTGCTCGGAGCAGAGCATAGTGTAGCAGGTGGAATTATTACTGTAAAGGCGGATAAATTGACAGGTGGTCATATCTATCTTGACGTGGTATCCGTCGGAGCAACCGTCAATATTATACTGGCATCTGTCAAGGCAGAGGGACGCACGATTATTGAAAATGCTGCCAAAGAACCTCATATCGTAGATCTCGCTAATTTCCTCAATTCAATGGGGGCTGACATCAAGGGTGCCGGCACTGATGTGATTAAAATTAATGGTGTAAAGCATTTGACTGGTACGTCTTATTCGATCATTCCCGACCAAATAGAGGCAGGTACATATATGGTAGCTGCCGCAGCAACCGGAGGAGATGTGGTTATTCAAAATGTGATTACCAAACATCTGGAGTCTATTACCGCCAAGCTCAGGGAAATGGGAGTACAGGTGGATGAGTATGAGGACTCTGTACGTATCCGACGTGACGGAGTTCTGCACCGCTGTAATGTCAAAACAATGCCGCATCCCGGTTTTCCAACAGATATGCAGCCGCAAATTGCTGCTTTACTGACATTGGCCGATGGTACCAGCATCGTGAATGAGGCTGTGTGGGACAACCGTTTTCGCTATGTGGAAGAACTGAAAAGAATGGGTGCCGATATTTCCGTTGACGGTAAAATTGCTGTGATACAGGGTGTAAAGGAATTGTTGGGAGCACCTGTCAAAGCGACCGACCTTCGTGCCGGTGCAGCGATGATTATTGCTGCTTTGGCGGCAAAAGGAACGACCTATGTCGAAGATATTCAGCATATCGAACGTGGATATGAGGAAATTGTTGAAAAATTAACGCTTTTGGGTGCTGATATTAAGCGTGTATATGCCAATGACTCTGTTATTCAGCCTGCCTGATGTTTTGATGGAATAGTATAATACCCGTGAGCATAATGGTAAGATGTTCACGGGTATTGATGTTTTGAAAGGAAATCGACTGCAATTCCACTGGCTTTAGATGATTTAAGGATGGGATAAACACACAGCTTTTTGGCAATAACAAGAACAGTAGGAATGTTCAGCCCGAATTTATGTCTGTGAAGTTAGTAGGTTACGAGAACGATGAAGAAGAAAACCCGTAGGTTTTAGACAATGGGGAGTTTGCGAATAGGATATTTGATTTTCAGGAAGTGTAAAATGGGCGGAAAGTTTTGGAAAGAACTTGTCTGTGTGTGGATATTGGCGGCAATAGTATGCATATCGATATTTCCTTGCTATGCACAAGGAGTGACCGGTCTGCAGCTGTCAACAGAGGAAACCATCCAGTCGGGTAAAAATTTCTATGTGAATATTGACTGCGAAATGAGTGATATGTCGGTCGTGGTGCTGAGCCTGACCTATGACAGCGATCTTTTGGAGTTTAAAGATGCAGTTCTTCAAAATAAAATGGAAGGTGACGAGTTTCGCAGCAACTGGCAAGAGGGTAGTATCCTGTTGGCTGTTTTTAATGATGATGTAATGGATGGTAAAAAAACACTGCGTTTAGGTTTTGCTCCTCTGACAAAGGCAGCGGCTGTTTATCATTTTCAGGCAATTTGTTGTGATGGCTGCACTTTACAGGGGGAACCGATTGAGCAAGGTGTGGACTGTACTATGACGATGACCATTAATGAAAGCGGTACTTCTGTCGAAACCAGCCACTCCCAACTATCGAACAGGAAAAATTCAGATGTATCTTCCCGTGTTTCTTTACCATCGAGCCGTGTCAGCAAAGCGGATCCTACCAATCGTTCCCGCTTTAACACGGCGAGTAAAGCGGCGGACAGATCGGATGATGAAGAAAGTGATGTTGCTTTTTCTGAGCAGGAAACCACCGAATTGGTTTCTGCCATTGACATTTCCTCATCGGAACAAACCGGAGGAAATACAGCACGCTATAAAGAAAAAGTTCAGCAGGATTTTTTCTGTATTCTTTTAGGAATAGGCATTGGTGCCCTTGTAGCGTATTTGGTGTATCACCAACGACAAAAAAATAAACATCATCAATAATGATGAGCTCCGTCAATGCAGAGGTGAGTACCTCTATTACTATATATGTCTCCTATGGCATTGCTTCCTTTTGCTGTAGGAGATGTTTTTATTCTATTTTGATGATCGGTTCGCTGTTATCGGCAGAGAGAATATCAAGATTTATTGTGTAACAATATTGACAAAAAAAATAAACTGTTATACAATTAATTTGATAATTGCTTAATTTCAATATAATTTAGCAATGAATTTAAAGGCCCTATGGCTTGAAAGGATGTTATATTTTATGGTTACATTTGAAACAACAATTCAGGATCATCTTCTAAGAATGTATGCGGATTTCCCGCTTAAAAATGCAGCTGGTGCGATTTTTAAAACATTGGTCCAGATCAGTGCCAAAACCAATATCTTCAGCGGAAGATTTGTTATGTGCTTTGGTTGGGCACATTTCTTTATTGATGAAAGACAGGAAGAAAACGGGGATAAGTTCTGGGTAGTACAGACCACCGACTATAAAAATGATCCTCAAAAAAACAGAACAGATAACGTGACGGTATCTCTGCTGGTTCAGAATATGCAGATCGAGGCTGTTCAGAAGTCGGAAACCAAACCGGAACCCGTTACTTTTAAGGATACCATTCTGGTGCTGAAAGAAGCAGTTGGTGCTGAAAATGTGATGCTCAGCAGAGGCGATGCTACCAAAGACGGCGATTCGGGTTGGTATTTTGGCCTGGTTGACGATCCCAACGAGGATAACCATAAGCCTGACGAATATGAAAGAGTTCCCAGCTATGAATTGCTGAATTTCCGTACCGAAGCTCTCAGAGTACTTCAGATGCCCGTGGGTACCGTGGCGGTTATCAATAAAAATAATCTGATCGGTCTCTTTGACAATGACGGCAATCCGCTGAAGTTTACAACCGAAGAGGAAAGAAAAAAATTCGCTGCCGAAAGAGCAGAAGCGGAAAAAAGAGGTGAAGCTCCCGGTATACAGGGTGTGACCTTTGAGGAACAGCCTGCCGAGAACGATACAAAAGAATAAATTTTCGGGGTGTATTCATACGAATGTATAAACTTATTAAACACAACGGCAAAGCAAGACGGGGCGAACTGCAAACAGTTCACGGTACTGTGCAGACACCTGCCTTTATGAATGTCGCTACTTGTGGTGCTATTAAGGGCGCCGTTTCGGCACTTGACCTTAAAGCATTGCGTTGTCAGGTGCAGCTTTGCAACACATACCATCTTCATCTGAGACCCGGTGATGAAATTGTTCATCAATTCGGCGGTTTGCATCGCTTTACACGCTGGGATGGTCCTATATTGACTGACAGCGGCGGATTTCAGGTGTTTTCACTGGCAAAGCTGCGCAATATCAAAGAGGAAGGTGTTACTTTTTCTTCCCATATCGACGGACATAAAATTTTTATGGGACCTGAGGAGAGTATGACCATACAGTCTCATCTCGGCTCTACCATCGCAATGGCTTTTGATGAATGTATCGAAAATCCTGCCGAATACCATTACACCAAAGCGTCTTGTGAGAGAACCTTCCGCTGGCTGTGCCGCTGTAAAGATAAGATGAAGGAATTGAATTCGCTGGAAACAACGATCAATCCTCAACAGATGCTGTTTGGTATTAATCAGGGTGCTACATATGACGATATACGTGTCGAACATATGAAACGTATTCGTGAACTGGATCTGGACGGCTATGCGGTGGGTGGTCTTGCTGTGGGAGAAACCGCTCAGGAAATGTATCATATTCTCGATGTGGTAGAGGAGCATATGCCTGCTGACAGACCACGGTATCTGATGGGAGTGGGTACCCCGGTCAATATCCTCGAGGCTGTACACAGAGGAATTGATTTGTTTGACTGTGTTATGCCTACCAGAAATGCCCGTCACGCCAATGTGTTCACGTGGGACGGCAGAAGAAATATGATGAATGAAAAGTATACGCTCGATACCCAGCCGCTTGATGCAGAGTGTGATTGTCCTGTGTGCCAAAATTTCAGCAGAGCGTATATCCGCCATTTGTTTAAAAGCGGCGAAATGCTGGCAATGCGGCTGTGTGTGATGCATAATGTCTATTTTTATAATACTTTGCTGATGCGTATTCGTGATGCTATCGAAAAAGATGAGTTTGAGAAATTTTATACCAAATATGTTCCCATTCTTGACAAGAGAATATAGATAATGACACTTGAAACGATGTTTTAAAATTGTTATAATGAAAGATATTCATTCTTGAAAGGAAGAGGAAAATGTTTTTTGAATTACTGGATACGGCAAGCAACAATGCAAGTCAACAGGCTGATGTATGGCAGATGGTCATTACGATAGGTGTGTGGGTACTGGTGATCGGTGCCGCTTATTTTATCTTTCTCCGTCCGCAAAAGAAAAAACAGCAGCAGGAAGAAGAACTGCGCAACAATATCGAAATCGGTGATGATATTACAACCATCGGCGGTATTGTAGGCAAAGTGATCGCTATACGTGATGATGACGAAACATTTATCCTTGAAACGGGCAGCGATAAAACAAGAATGCGTTTTAAAAAATGGGCGATTTCCTCTGTTGATACGCCCGATAAGCAGCCGAAAGATAAAAAGGATAAAAAATCGGAGGATGACAAAAAGAAAAAGAAAGCAAAAAATACATCTGACAGCGAAAATACTGAAGAATAACTCAAAAGGAGTGCCGCAAGGTGCTCCTTTTTGTCGACTTAAAAATCGAATTAATCACCGTAAAAAAACAACTTGGCCGATATACCGTTATATTTCCGGGCATTGATGAATAAAATGCAATATTACATTCTGTTCGGGGTGATACGATGAAAAATGAGAACGGCAGCGGTATGTCGGGAAAAGTAAAGTCGGAACTATGGGGAACAGCAGCCGGTTTGGCAGTGTCATTGATATTGACAGTGCTGCTCTCTTTTATTTTTGTCAAAAGCGGATCGGTGCCGGGCAGTGCAGCAGTACCCTGTGCTGTCGGAATTGTTGCTGAGGGTGCGTTTGTGGGAGGATATGTTGCCGCAAAAATCGGCAGAAGTACCGGAATGATACTGGGAGCAATCTGCGGCTTGGCATTGTTTGTGGTACTGTTTGCGGCAGGAGCTGCTGTCGGAAGCAGCATCGGTGTTGTTTCACTGCTGAGATTGCTGCTTTCAGTGGCAGCAGGAGCGTTGGGGGGCGTTGTTGGTGTTAATCAGCGTAGAAGAAGAAAATAATGTTTGAATTTATGAGGAATATGTGGTACAATAGTATTGTTCCATAAAAATTGCCGGTTAATGCCGATTTATCGGCAGGGCATTTCAGAAAGGGTGATATTGATGAAAACAACAAAGCATATCAAAACTCTGAACAGTGCTAATCTGAAGGAATCAGCAGTCAAAGGCGGCTGCGGCGAATGTCAGGCTTCCTGCCAGTCAGCTTGCAAGACTTCCTGTACAGTGGCTAACCAGAAGTGCGAAAAGTAATGTTGCTTTTTCACTCAGTGATCGGTAAAGGGCGGATTTTGTGTCCGCCCTTTATGCTGTCAACAAGCGGTGTTTGCCGCATATGATAAATTTGCTTCACAGAGATGTGTGAGCCTTGAGGAGTAGAACCAAAATGATACACAAATATAAACTCAACGGATATAATATTTGTCTTGATGTACACAGCGGTGCGGTTCACGTACTGGATGATGTCGCCTATGACATTCTTGATTATTGTGATGAAAATATGTCGGAACAGCCGTGCCCAAAAATGCTGGAGGAACTTTCCGCAAAGTATGATAAAGAAGAACTGATCGAAACCTATGAGGCACTTTATGAACTCTATCAGGAAGGTCAGCTTTTTTCTGCCGATGATTACGAACAGTTTGCCGATTTGATGACCAAAGCTCCCATTAAGTCGATGTGTATCAATATTTCGCACGACTGTAACCTTCGCTGTGAATATTGTTTTGCCGCAAAGGGTGATTTCGGTCAGGGACGCTGCCTGATGCCGCTGGAAACAGCGAAAAAAGCAATCGATTTTATTATCGCCAATTCCGGTACCCGACGTAATTTGGAAGTGGATTTCTTCGGCGGGGAACCTTTGATGAATTTCAACGTTGTGAAACAAACCGTCGCTTATGCCAGAAGCATTGAAAAGCAGCACAATAAGAATTTTCGCTTTACATTAACGACCAACGGACTTTTACTTGATGATGAAAAAATAGCCTATCTCAATCAGGAAATGTCCAATGTGGTATTGTCGCTTGACGGCAGAAAAGAAGTCAATGACAGACTGCGTGTGACTCCGAACGGCAAGGGTTGTTATGATGTTATTGTTCCCCTGTATCAGAAACTGGTTGCCCAAAGAAACAGCGATAAGGATTACTACGTCAGAGGAACATTTACCAAGTATAATCTTGATTTTACAGAAGATGTCCTTGAAATGAAAAAACTGGGTTTTGACCAACTTTCTATTGAGCCGGTTGTATCTGATCCCAAACTCAATTATTCTATTCAATATGAGGATTTGCCTAAGGTGTTTGCAGAATATGAACGTCTTGCCAATACTATTATTGAATCACGCAAAAAGGGTGAGTATTTTAATTTCTTCCATTTTATGATAGACCTCAATCAGGGTCCTTGTGCCATCAAGCGTTTGCGTGGCTGCGGCTGCGGAAATGAATATGTCGCTGTAACGCCGCAGGGAGATATTTATCCTTGTCACCAGTTTGTCGGCAATGAAGCATATAAAATGGGTAATCTTCACGATGGGACATTTAACAATGAAATGAAGCTGGACTTTGCCAAGGCCAATGTTTACTCCAAAGAGAACTGTAAAAACTGTTGGGCCAAGTTCTATTGCAGCGGCGGATGTAATGCTAATAACTTCCAGTATGAGGGTGACATCAGAAAGTCACATAAGACTTCCTGTGAATTGGAAAAGAAACGTCTGGAATGTGCTATTATGATAAAAGCAGCACTTGCCGAGTCCGGCGACGACACCGTATGCGATGGGGAAGACTGTATCGCAGATGTCTGTCACTGAAATGCTGCCATAACGGATGATTTGATGTAAGAAACGTCTTTCTCCAAGGGATATTTCGCCTTCCTGCAGGAAGTGTATCAAATCGTTGATGTGATTTTGTCAGAAACTATTGACAAACCGATAAAGACGTGGTATAGTGTACAGGTAAAAAACAAAGTAAAGCTTTGGCTTTCACCTGTAGGGTGTCGTCCGTTACGGGTCAATAGTAGAGGACAAAACATTTTGAGTGCTTTTGTCCGGATTTGCTGTTGATGCACGGACTTTCGGTGATGGTCCGTGCTTTTATTTATGTTATTTAACTATGTTTTGGAGGTGCTTAAAATTAGCAAGCAGGAACATCAGATTAATGAAGAAATTCGTGATAAGGAAGTCAGAGTAATCGATTCTGACGGAGGACAGCTTGGCATTATGTCGGCGTCTCAGGCTCTCGAAAAGGCTGCGGCAAAAAATCTTGACCTCGTCAAAATTGCTCCGCAGGCAAAACCGCCCGTATGTAAAATTATGGATTATGGGAAGTATCGTTTTGAGCAGGCTAAGAGAGAAAAAGAGGCAAGAAAAAATCAACACATTGTTGATATAAAAGAAATCAGACTTTCTCTTAATATTGATACGCACGATTTTAATACAAAGCTCAAGCACGCACAAAAATTTATCGCTTCGGGCGATAAGGTGAAGGTTTCTATTCGATTCAGAGGTCGTGAGATGGGACATCCCGAACTCGGTACCGAAATTATGAAAAAGTTTGCCGATGCTTGTCAGGAATTTGCATCTGTTGAAAAGCCTGCAAAGCTTGAGGGACGCAGCATGCTTATGTTCCTTGCACCGAAAACAAACAAATAATACACAATATCAAGGAGGTTCTTAATTATGCCAAAGATTAAGACACACAGCGGAGCTAAAAAGCGTTTTAAGCTCTCTAAAAACGGAAAGGTTATTCGTGCACACGCTAATAAATCACATATCCTCAACAAAAAGACAACCAAGCGTAAAAGAGGTCTCAGAAAAACGGTTGCTGCCGATAAGACCAATGTTGCAGCAGTAAAGAAGCTCATTCCTTATAAATAATTTTCAGACAGTTTCTTAATGAATATAACCATTATCGGAGGTATATAAAATGGCACGTGTAAAGGGTGCGTTGGCAACACGCAAAAGAAGAAAAAAGGTATTGAAGCTCGCTAAGGGTTACTGGGGTGCAAAAAGCAAGCACTTCAAAATGGCCAAGGAAGCCGTAATGAAAAGCGGTAACTACGCTTACATCGGCCGTAAACAGAGAAAGAGAGATTTCAGAAGACTTTGGATCACCCGTATCTCGGCAGGCTGCAAGGCTAACGGTATCAACTATTCTACATTTATGAACGGTCTTAAAAAAGCAGGTATCACTCTTAACAGAAAAATGCTTTCAGAAATTGCTATTTCTGATGCAGAAGCTTTTACAGCTCTCGTTGAAAAGGCAAAGGCTGCTCTTTAATTGACATTAATGGAATGCACCCAAGTAAAGCTTGGGTGCATTGTTCATATACAGATAAAGGGGAACGCAATATGAAAAATATAATACTGATAGGTATGCCGGGCTGTGGAAAAAGTACAGTCGGAGTAGTTCTGGCAAAAACGCTTGGCTACCAATTTCTGGACTCGGATCTCGTGATACAGGAACAGGAAAATAAATTGCTGTGCGATATTATCGAACAGGAAGGATTGGAGCAATTTACTAAGATCGAAAACCGTATCAATGCGGCAATCAACGTCCAAAAAACGGTGATTGCAACGGGCGGCAGTGTGATTTACGGGACGCAGGCGATGCAGCACTTTAAAGAAATCGGTGTGGTCATCTATCTACAACTGCCTTATGAGGAAATTCAAAATCGTTTGGGAGATCTGGCAAAGCGTGGCGTCGCTATCCAAAAAGGACAGACACTCAGAGAACTGTATGATGAACGTGTGCCGCTTTATGAGAAATATGCCGATATTATTGTTCCCGAAAACGGAATGACAATTTCCGCAACAGCATTATATATAAAAGATCAGTTTGAGAAATTTTAACAAGAAAACGGTGTGATGAAAAATGACGGCAATGATAACCGCTAAAGATAATGATTTGATCAAACACGCTGTGAAGCTGACAGCCAGTGTAAAATATCGCAGAGAAACCGGTAGCTTTATCGCAGAAGGTGTGCGGCTGTGCCGTGACGCCGCCGACAGCGGTTCGGTCATCGAGTTTTTTTTGTATACCGAACAGGCTGCCCGTAAGTATGCGGCTGATTTCGATAAAATCAGCCGTGTGGCTCAGAAAAATATTTCTGTAAGTGAAAGTGTGTTTAACAAAATCTCCGATACAAAGGCTCCGCAGGGCTTTTTGTGTATTGTTAAAACACTTGACAAACAATCTGTATCGTTTAAAATAAATAAAAGAGGCAGATATGCAGCATTGGAGAACATTCAGGATCCTTCCAATATGGGTACTATCCTTCGGACCGCCGAAGCACTTGGAACAGATGGGGTCATACTTTCTGCCGATTGTTGCGATGTCTATTCTCCTAAAACGGTGAGGGGAAGTATGGGGGCTGTGTTCAGAGTGCCGATGATCATTACGGAAAGTTTTACAGAGTATATGGCACAACTGACCCGAAACGGTTTCCATACCTATGCTTCTACACCGCATAAAGCGGATGATCTTCATTGTGTTGATTTTTCGCAAGGTGGAATTATGCTTATTGGCAACGAAGGAAATGGTCTGAAACAGCAGACAATCGATGCTTGCTTCAAAAAAGTGAAAATACCAATGAAGGGCAGAGCTGAATCGCTGAATGCCGCCGCTGCTGCCGCTATTCTAATGTATAAATTGATGGAGAGTGATTGACAGCCATAACAGTTGTTGTTTCTGTTATCATCAATGCCTCACCCAATATTTTGGGTTAATTCAGGGGGGAAAAATGAACGATCAAATTTTGTATTGGCTGTGGCTGCAGTGCTGTCTTGGTGAAAATAACAGCCGTTTGAAAAAAATATTGAAAAGCTTTGGCGGTCCGCAAGAAATCTTTGATGCGGACCGGAAAGAATTGATGCTTAGCGGTGTCTTTACCGCTAAGGAACTGGAAAAAATCGCAGTGCATAATACCAAAAATGCTGAAATGATCTATCAGGACTGCCGTCAAATCGGCTGTCGAATACTTCCTATCGGCAACAATGAATATCCACAGCGGCTAAAAGAAATAGCGGCACCTCCTATGGTGCTTTATATACGGGGAGTGCTGCCTGACAGCGACCGGCTGCATACAGCAGTGGTGGGAACAAGAAATTGTACCGAATGGGGCAAACAAACGTCTTTTCGTTTCGGTTATGATCTTGCCCAACATGGCGTCGTGATCGTCAGCGGCGGTGCGTTGGGGGTGGATACACAGGCTCATCTCGGTGCCATTCAGGCAGGAGGAAAAACTATATGTGTTTTGGGCTGTGGAATTAATTATAAGTATCTGATGGAAAACAAACTTTTGAGGGACACCATTACTGACAACGGTGCCCTTATTTCTGCGTATCCACCTAACTATCCCAGCAGATATTTTACCTTTCCCATAAGAAACCGTATTATTTCGGGTTTGTCACACTGTACACTGGTGGTAGAGGCAGGAGCCAGAAGCGGTGCATTAATTACCGCCAAAGACGCTGCCAAACAGCAGAGAACCGTTTTTGCTGTGCCCGGTGATGAGGACAGCCCCCAGTCAATGGGTACCAACCGACTGATACAGGAAGGTGCCGAAAAAGCAGCGGATTACAGAGATATTCTGGACTGGAACCAAAATCGATCTGCCGGAAGGGTCAGCGTGAAAAATTATAAAGACAGGATCCGACAAATGCTTGCGGAAGAGTCATATAGTGGTGTAGTCGATCATATCCATCATCAAGAGATCCAAAAGGCAACAAGAAACAGTTTGCCGCTGACCCCAAAAACGGAAACTGTTTCCGCTAAACAAAATAAAATTTCTTCGCCTGAAGTCCCTTTGCTGTCCGAACCTGTTTTGGATGATAAACATTCTTCTTTGCCCGAACTGTCGGTTGATGCGGCAGCAGTCTATGCCAAAATATCCCATCAACCCGTTCACGTGGACAACATTAAGGTGATGACAGGATTGAGTGTGGGAAAATTGCTGACAGCCATTACGGAATTGGAAATGTATGGACTGATCGAGTCGTTGTCGGGACGAAATTATATCAGAAAATAAAAGGATTTCGAAAGAAAAAGAAAAAATTTTGTTTTTTCGGTTGACAGAATCCGTTTAATCGGGTATGATACATCTGTTTGCAAAAACAAAATCGAGATGATATTTAACGGAGGCGATGTATCCGCTGTACATAGCTGTTTCCGTCTATCAAGTCAATTCTTCGGAGGGAAGATTTATGTCTAAGCTTGTTATAGTAGAGTCACCGGCAAAGGCAAAGACAATTAAGAAATATCTTGGCTCGGGATATGAGGTAGTTGCCTCGATGGGACACATCCGTGACCTTAATCCCAATCGGTTAAGTGTTGATATAAAGAAAAAGTTTGCCCCTAAGTATGAAATTATTAAGGGAAAAGAAAAATTGGCGGAAGATCTGATCAAACTTGCAGGAAAAAGCGAATATGTCTATCTTGCTACCGACCCTGATCGTGAGGGAGAAGCTATTTCGTGGCATTTGGCTTATTTGTTAAATCTTGATCTTGACGATACCAACCGTGTTACATTTAATGAAATTACCAAAACGGGTGTACAAAATGGAATGGGTGCTCCCAGAAAAATTGACATTGATCTGGTCAATGCTCAACAGGCACGGCGTATCCTTGACAGGTTGGTTGGTTATAAAATCAGTCCGTTCCTTTCCAAAAAAATCAGAAAGGGACTTTCTGCCGGACGGGTGCAATCGGTCGCTGTACGTATCATCGTAGACCGTGAAAAAAAGATACGGGAGTTCCAACCCGATGAATATTGGAGCATTGATGCAAAATTGATCCCCAAGGGAAGCCGCAAGGCATTTTCCGCCGCCTTTTATGGCGACAGAAACGGTAAAATCAAAATTGAAAACGGAGAGCAGGCACAGGCGATCCTTGACAGTATTCAGGATGCAGTTCCGGTTGTTGAAAAGGTGCGTCACGGTACAAGAAAACGTCAGCCCGCTCCTCCTTTCATTACTTCCACACTCCAACAGGAAGCCTCTCGTAAACTCGGTTTTCAGTCCAAGCGGACAATGAAGGTGGCACAGGAACTGTATGAAGGTGTTGACATCAAGGGGATGGGGGCTGTCGGTCTGATTACGTATATGAGAACCGACTCTCTCCGACTGTCTGACGATGCACTTAATGCAGCAGAAACCTTTATCAGAAATAAATGGGGAGAAAATTACCTTCCTTCAACAGGTCAGCGGCATTTTAAATCCAGATCTAATGCACAGGACGGTCACGAAGCCATTCGTCCTACCTCAGTGGAACTGGAACCGTCAAGCATTAAGGATAGTTTGACGAATGATCAATATAAACTCTATAAGCTGATCTGGGAACGTTTTATTGCGTGCCAGATGGCAGAATGTATCCAGAAAACAACGCAGGCAGACATTGCAATGAACGATTATCTTTTTAAGGCGTCCGGTTATCGTGTGGATTTTGACGGCTATACAGTCCTTTATGTGGAAAGTAAGGATACCAACGACGAGGAAAAGGAATCCGAACTGCCTGCATTGGAAAAGGGAACATTGCTGCGTGTCAAGGAAATGACGCCGAACCAGCATTTTACTCAGCCGCCTGCCCGTTATACGGAAGCTTCCCTGATCAAGGCACTGGAAGAATACGGTATCGGCAGACCTTCTACTTATGCTGCTACGATCTCTACGATTACCTCCAGAGGGTATGTGAAGCGTGAAAGCAAGACGCTGTTCCCTACCGAACTGGGAGAAGTAACCACGAAATTGATGGAAGATTGTTTTCCTAAAATCGTTAACGTCAAGTTTACCGCACGGATGGAAAACGATCTTGATACTGTAGAAGACGGAAAATTGCCATGGGTACAGCTGCTCACGGATTTTTACGGCGATTTCAGCGAGACACTTAAAAAGGCAAAGGCTGATATGGACGGCATAAAAATCGAACTCGAAGAAGATAAAACGGATTTGATCTGTGATAAATGCGGTAAGCCAATGGTAGTAAAATACGGACGTTTCGGTAAATTTATTGCGTGTTCGGGTTATCCCGACTGCAAAAATATCGTTAAAATTGTTAACAAGCTCAAAGATGTTTCCTGTCCCAAGTGCGGCGGTGATATTATCGTCAGACAGACGAAACGAGGCAGAGCATTTTACGGCTGTTCCGAATATCCCAACTGTCACTTTATTTCGTGGTATGAACCGACAGACCAAAAATGTCCTCAGTGTGGGGAAATCCTTTTTAAGAAAAAAGGAAAACAGCCTAAATTGTTCTGTAATGCAGAGGGGTGTGGCTATTCTAAAGATGACGATACTGAAGAAACAGAAGTGATTTCTGTGCCTGTTAGTATGGCAAAAACAGACGATCAAAAAACCGAAGAGGATCTTTCTGAAAAGGAAAGCAAACAGCCTGTTATATCTGATACAACGGCTTCTTGAATGATCGCTTCTTTTCCAATGATTGGCTGCGTTCTGATCCTATCGGAAATGCTGTCTTTTGAACAAAATCAAACAATCGAAAACGGACTGCTGCAAAAGCTTGTTATTTTGCGGCAGTTCGTTTCTTTTTTCGGTTGATAGTCACAGCGGTATGTGATAAGATAAAAAACAGGGTGAATATAGTGCTGATTATTCAATGTATCCATCATAATCAATGCTGTGATTAATTTTTTGTTGCTATGGCGGGTAATATGTGGTAAAATAAATAAGATAATCTGTAAATAAAGGCGGTGACGGTAATGTATATCAATGTGCTCGGGGCGGGTTTGGCAGGCTGTGAAGCAGCGTATCAGATCGCCAAAAGAGGAATTAAAGTGAGATTGTATGAGATGAAACCTCATAAAATGACCCCTGCCCACAGAAGTGAAATGTTCTGCGAACTGATATGTTCCAATTCCCTGAAAGCAGCACGAATTGAATCGGCGGCAGGATTGCTTAAAGAGGAAATGCGTCGGATCGGCTCCTTGCTGATGGACTGTGCCGATCAATGTGCCGTGCCGGCAGGCGGTGCTCTTGCGGTTGACAGAGATCAATTTTCCGCAATGGTGACGCAGGCTGTGAAAAATCATCCGCTGATCGAGATCATCGAACTCGAAGTGACCGACATCCCTCAAGATGGCATTACTGTTGTCGCAACAGGTCCGCTGACAAGCGATGCACTGGCAGAAAAAATTGCATCGATGTGCGGAGGTTCTCTCCATTTCTTTGATGCGGCAGCACCCGTTGTGATGGCGGAAAGTATTGATATGAGGTATGCTTTTACAGCATCACGCTATGATAAGGGCGAGGATGATGCTTATATTAACTGCCCGATGAACAAGGAACAATATGAATTATTTCACGAGCAGCTGATCAATGCGGAACGTGCTCCAAGGCACGATGTCGATGTACAGAACCCGAAAGTTTATGAGGGTTGTATGCCTGTGGAAATTCTTGCTCAAAGAGGTTTGCAGACCCTGCGTTTCGGACCGATGAAGCCTGTCGGACTGCGTGACCCTCATACAGGACACCGTCCGTGGGCGGTTCTGCAGCTGCGAACAGAAAATGCTGCCAAAACAATGTATAATCTGGTCGGATTTCAGACAAATTTGAAGTTCCCGGAGCAGAAACGTGTGTTTGGAATGATCCCTGCTCTGAAAAATGCGGAATATGTTCGTTATGGCGTAATGCACCGCAATACGTTTCTGGATTCACCGAGGGTACTGAATGCGGATTACTCGCTCCGATCTAACGGACGTATCTTTTTTGCCGGTCAGATGACGGGAGTCGAAGGTTATATGGAGTCGGCATCATCGGGAATGATAGCGGGAATGAATGCCGTGAAACGTTATCGGAATGAGGATACCGTGGTACTGCCTGCTGTTACTATGATAGGAGCATTATCACGTTATATCAGTGATGAAACGGTTCGGGATTTTCAGCCGATGGGTGCTAATCTGGGAATTTTTCCGCCTTTAGATGTCGCAGTTCGTGACAAAAGGGAACGTGCGGCTGCTTACGCCCAAAGATCATTGAATGAGTTGAGCCGTGTGGCTGCCCGTTTGCAATAAATGAACGGTGCTTTTCCCAGGTGTCAAATGGAAAGGAGTTTTGTAATGAAGGTTCTTGTAGACGCATTTGGCGGTGATTATGCACCGTTGGAAATTATCAAGGGAGGTGTGCGTTGTCTGGACAGGTATGACGATCTTGAAATTGCACTGGTCGGCAATACCGAGAAAATAAAACAATGTGCCAAGGAGAACGATCTGGATATTGCTTCGTTTACCATTTATGATGCACCTGACATTGTGACAATGGAGGACGAAGCCGGAGAAATTATGAAGTCCAAAAAAAATTCTTCGATGGCAGTAGGTCTGCGTTTGCTTGCAAAGGGAGAGGCGGATGCGTTTCTCTCAGCAGGAAACAGCGGTGCTTTGGTCGTGGGTGCAACGATGATTGTCAAACGCATCAAGGGAGTAAAACGTCCTGCATTTTCACCGGTAATGCCGACTTCGAAAGGTCCTGTCCTGCTGATCGACAGTGGAGCCAATATTGACGTCAGACCTGAAATGCTGCGGCAATTCGGTATAATGGGTTCTATTTATATGGAAAATGTATTGGGAGTCAAAAATCCCCGTGTGGCTCTTGCCAATGTCGGAACAGAAGATCATAAGGGGGGAGCTTTGCAGCATCAGGCGTTTCAGCTGCTCAAAGAAACACCTGTCAACTTTATTGGAAATATGGAGGCGCGTGACATTCCTGCCGGAGCAGCAGATGTAATTGTGGCGGACGGATTTACCGGCAATGTCATCGTCAAAATGTACGAGGGTGTGGCAATGGAGCTGTTTAAGAAAATCAAAGGGGTGTTCTATAAAAACGTCAAAACTAAATTGGCTGCCTTACTGATCAAAAAGGAACTGTCTGAACTGAAAGATTACTTTGACTATAATCAGTATGGGGCTGCACCTGTGATGGGTGTTTCCAAGCCTGTACTCAAAACACACGGCAGTGCCAAGGCGGATGCCGTTGTGACAGCAATGAAGTCGGTGATCGATTTCACTAATACCGATGTTGTGGGAAAAATCGAAGAAAATATTGTGGCACTTAAAATCCAAAAAGAGGAGAATGAATGATGAAAGAGCTTCAAAAGAGAATAGGGCATCAATATCATAATATTTCCTATCTTGAAAATGCACTGACACATTCGTCCTATGCCAATGAGGTGCGGCACGGGGTAAAAAGTAATGAACGGCTGGAATTTTTGGGCGATGCGGTACTGAGTATTGTCGTATCGGATTATATTTACCGTAACTGTCCGAATTTGCCCGAAGGGGAGCTGTCCAAACTCAGAGCGGCATTGGTGTGTGAAAAAAGCCTTTGCCGCTTTGCAAAGGCTTTGGGACTCGGTAAATATCTGAAGCTGAGCAAGGGCGAAAAAAATCTGAAGGGCAACGAAAGACCATCTATTCTTGCCGATGCCTTTGAGGCGGTGATCGCCTCTATTTATCTTGATGCAGGAATGAAAGAAGCAGGGAGATTTATCTTATCGTTCGTAGAGCCTGAAATTAAAAATCCCAAGCCAAGGGCATTTAAGGACTATAAGACAACTCTTCAGGAAATTATACAGAAAAATCCCGAGGAGCATCTTTCTTATGTGCTTACGGGTGAAGAAGGACCCGACCACGACAAGCATTTTTTTGTCGAGGTCCATCTGAATAATAACGTGATCGGAAAAGGCGGCGGCAGAAGTAAAAAAGAAGCCGAACAACAAGCTGCCAGAGAAGCTTTGGAGTTGATGGGATATTGAAACATTCAAATGTAGCATTATTTGTACCGCATAATGGTTGTCCTCATCAGTGTTCTTTCTGCAATCAGAAGGAAATTACAGGACAGGCTTATCAGCCGACTCCACAGGATGTTCTTGATGCGGTCAATACAGCAAGAAGTAGTCTTGGAGAAAATACGGCATATACCGAGATCGCTTTTTTCGGCGGCAGCTTTACCGCCATTGACAGAAATTATATGACAGAACTGCTGTCGGCGGCCTCTCCTTTTGTCAGGAGCGGCGAATTTCAGGGGATCCGTATTTCTACCCGTCCTGATGCGATTGACAGAGAAGTACTGGCTGTTTTGAGAAGATACGGCGTGACCTCCATCGAATTGGGGGCACAAAGTATGTGTGATGATGTGCTTAATGCCAATCACAGGGGACACTCCGCCGATGATGTTGTGCAAT
This sequence comes from uncultured Ruminococcus sp., assembly GCA_902802985.1. Lineage (GTDB taxonomy): Bacteria > Bacillota > Clostridia > Oscillospirales > Acutalibacteraceae > UBA1213. Next base: position 12,860 of record CADCOE010000058.1, on the reverse strand, counting down.
CGTCGCAGCTGATTAAGGACAGCGGGTTTTCATTGGGTTTGCAGATGATGACGGGAATGTACAAGAGCAATGATGTAAAAGATAAATATACGGCAGAAAATCTTGCCGATTTGCAACCTGATACCGTAAGGATCTATCCTACGGTCGTGATGAAAGGGACAGAATTGTTCGACTTGTATCAAAAGGGAGAATATTGCCCTGAAAAATTGGATGATGCAGTTGCTCTTTGCGCTGATCTGCTGCAGTTCTTTGAAGAAAGAGTTATTAATGTGATCCGTCTGGGACTGCACGACAGTGACAGTCTCCACGATAATATGGCGGCAGGAGCATATCACCCTGCTTTTCGTGAACTTTGCGAGAGCGAGATCATCTATAAAAATACATTGGACGAAATCAAAAGCAATGCCATTCAAGGCGGAACAGTGGAATTTTATGTCAATTCACGTTCGGTATCACGTTTTATCGGTCAGAAACGCAAAAATCTTGACAGACTCAAGCAGCTCGGCGTGATCGCCATTGTCCGTCAGGATAACACTCTTTCTAAGTATGAGGTACGTGCCAGGCAATGGGAAAGTATCTTTCGTTAATTTCCAAAAGAGAAAGTTCCGGTCGGAATGAGATCAACCTCCGTTCTTTCCGGAGACCAAAAAACGTTTGGCTATTTTGGTTGATTGGATTAAAAGTATGAAGAAGTATATGGTGATGAAGTGAAATTAAAGGCTCTTGAAGTACAGGGATTTAAAACATTTCCCGATAAGACAAAGTTGGATTTTACCAACGGAATTACAGCAGTGGTAGGTCCTAACGGCAGCGGTAAAAGTAATATCAGTGACGCTATCCGCTGGGTGTTAGGAGAGCAGTCCGCCAAATCGCTCCGATGCTCCAAAATGGAGGATGTTATCTTCAACGGGACACAGCAGCGTAAAAAAACAGGTTATGCTCAGGTCACGCTGTCTATTGATAATTCCGACAGAACCTTGCAGTTTGACGGTGATGAGGTGGCGATCACAAGACGTTTTTACCGCTCCGGCAACAGCGAATACCTCATTAACAATACTGCTGTAAGATTACAGGATATACACGAGCTTTTTATGGATACGGGACTTGGCCGCGATGGTTATTCAATGATCGGTCAGGGAAAAATTGACTCTATCGTATCCACAAAGGGTGAGGACAGACGGGAAATTTTTGAAGAAGCGGCAGGTATTTCTCGTTTTCGCTACAAAAAAGCAGATGCCGAAAAGCGTCTTGACAAAACCGAAGATAATTTGGTTCGGCTGCGTGATATTATGACAGAACTGGAGGGCAGAGTGGAACCGCTGCGTATTCAGTCTGAAAAGGCAAGGTCTTATTTGGAATATGCCGAGGAGAAACGTGGTCTGGAAATTGCTCTTTGGCTGAAAACGTTGGACGAATCCTCCGCTGTGATACGGGAACAAGATAATAAAATTGCAGTAGCTCAGGCTCAGCACGATGATGTCGAGGCGGCTCTTCAAAAGATACAGGAAGAAACTGAATCTATTTTTGCGGAACAAAGTAGATTTTCGATCCGTGTTGAGGAAGTTCGTCGTGACATAGCGCACGATGAGGAAAAAAGTGCCGCTAAAAAATCAGAAATATCGGTGCTTCGTAACGATATTTTGCATAATAAGCAAACGATTGAACGTATACAACTGGATATTCAGGCAATGGAACATTCCGGAAAACAGATCTATCAGGAAATTGCCGAAAAAGAACAGTCTATACATGATAATCAAAAATTGTCTGACGAATATAAAAAGCAACTGGATCAATACACACTCGAACTCGGCTCACTTAAATCGGGCGAGAGTGAGTCTGCGGAAAAGCTTGACGAAATTAATGCCGTACTCAGTCAGCTGACCGAAGAAGCGTCCGATGCCAAAATACGCTATATGACCTCATCGTCTGCTATTGACGAGTTGACGGGCAGAATGGATGTGGTGGAAAATACAGTCAAGGCACGTTCTTCCCAAATTACGACGCTGGGCAATATCATTGCTGATTATCGTCAAATGTACAATGACTGTACCGAAAATGCTGACAAGCTGAGCACTGACATCGGTCATCAGCAACGGTCGCTCTCCAACAAAGTGAGTGAGTGCGATGCATTGAAAAGGAAAGCCGATCAACTCCGTCTGGATGGGGAACAGCTGTTTCGTAAAGCCAAAATGCTGGAGGAACTGGAGCGTAATCTGGAAGGCTTTACCCGAAGTGTCAAAATGATTATGCGTGAAGCCAAAAAAGGAACGCTCAGCGGAATCCATGGCCCTGTGTCACGAGTGATACGTACCCCCTCTGAATATAGTACAGCAGTCGAAATTGCTCTCGGTGCCGCTATGCAGAACATTGTTACAACCGATGATGGCGATGCCAAACGTGCTATCGCTTACCTCAAACAACACGACGGCGGTCGTGCGACTTTTCTGCCAATGTCCACTATTAAGGGGCGTGAATTGACGGAAAACGGCTTGGAAAAGTGCAGAGGATTTATCGGGATTGCTTCCGAATTGTGTTCCTGTGATGACTGTTACAGAGGAATACTGTATAACTTGCTTGGCAGAATTGTCATTGCACAGGATATTGATTGTGCTGCGGATATTGCCCGAAAATATTCCTACCGCTTCAAGGTGGTAACACTGGATGGTCAGGTAGTGAATGCAGGCGGTTCATTGACAGGCGGCTCTTTGAATAAAAATACAGGTTTGCTGGGCCGTGCTGCCGAAATCGAAAAAATAAGAGGAAATGCTAAGCAAATATCTGACCGGGCACAGCAGGCAGAATTTGAATATGATCAGGCCAAAAAGGAATTGTCGGAGTGGGAACAAACGCTCACTTCTTTAAAAGACCGGCTTGCTATTATTAACGAAGATAAAATAAAAATTGAGGCGGAAATCAAAAGCCGTACCACTGAGTTGGAACATACACAAAAATCACTCTCTGAAGTGCAAAAAGAACGATCAACAGCGGTTTCTAAACTGGATGAACTGACAACGGCGATGAAAACAGCACGCAGCGAAATTGATCGGTATACTGAACAAATTAGGCAAAATGAGGATATTGCCAAAAATTTGGCAGGCTCTAAAAATGACATCGTGAAAAGACGTGAAGCTATTACTGATCAATTACAGGAGATCCGTATCAAGATCTTGACGGTGGAAAAGGATATTGCCAATGCTGCCGCAGAAATTCAAAATGCCAATATGCGTTTTCGTTCTTCTGATGAAAAAATCAAACAAAATCAAAACGAGATTACTGTTTTTTTGGCAAAAAACGAGGAAATCAAAAAAAGTATCACAAGTCTGGAAAATGAAATAGAGGAACTGGATGCCAAAATCAAAAACGGTCAACGCTCTATTGAGCAGTTTAATGCCGATAAAATGGCACTGGAACAGCGTTCTGCCCAGCTCCGTCAAAAGGAACGTGATAAGACGGCAGAGCGTGAAAATGTCAACAGCGAATTGGCTAGGCTGGAGGAAAGACGCAATAACCTTCGGAAAAATTATGACGATATTGTCAGCAAGCTGTGGGATGAATATGAATTGACCAAGCGTGAAGCGGAAAAGGCTGCCGTTGAAATAGACGACAGAGGAAAAGCACAGCGTCGGTTGACCGAATTGAAACAAAAAATTCGCTCATTGGGCAGTGTTAATGTTTCCGCTATTGAGGAATACAAGGAAGTCAGTGAACGTTATGAATTTCTGAAGGTGCAGATCGGGGATGTCGAAAAATCCAAAGCGGAACTGCTGCATCTTATCAACGATCTGACCAAACAAATGCGTGAAATTTTTATTGAACGCTTTAATAGGATCAATGAAAATTTCTCGTCAACGTTTGTGGAACTGTTTGGCGGAGGCAAAGCCTCTTTGTCGCTGACCGATCCCGAAAATGTGCTCACCACAGGAATTGAGATCGCTGTAGAACCGCCGGGGAAAATTGTATCACATATTGAATTGCTTTCGGGCGGTGAAAAAGCACTGGTGGCGATCGCTTTGTATTTTGCTATTATGAAAGTCAGTCCCGCACCGTTCTGTGTGATGGACGAAATTGAGGCGGCATTGGATGACGTAAATGTCTATCGTTTTGCGGCTTATCTGAGAAGAATGAATGATAAAACACAATTCATCTGCATTACACACAGACGAGGAACAATGGAAGAGGCAGATGTTCTGTATGGTGTTACGATGCAGGACAGAGGTATCTCTAAGCTGCTGGAACTTCGTGCCAGCGAAGTGGAGCAGAAACTCGGCATCAAAGCATAAAACTATGTCAGGAGGGATCATATGGGAATTTTTTCAAAAATCAAAGAGGGATTGAAAAAAACAAGAGATGCTATCGTTGGCAGAATTGACGAAATGCTCAAATCGTTCACCAAAATTGATGACGATTTGTTTGAGGAACTGGAAGAACTTTTGGTAATGGGCGATGTGGGTATTCGTACTGCAGAAAAAATATGTGACGAACTTCGTGCGAGGGTCAAAAAAGAAGGCATTACTGAGCCGACAAAAATACACGGATTACTGTCCGATGTTATCAGTGAAATGCTGAGGGGCGGTCAGGAATTGAATATCAGCACCAAACCGTCTGTGATCTTGGTCATAGGCGTGAACGGCGTGGGTAAAACTACCACCATCGGCAAGCTGGCAGCCAACTTTGTGCGCCAAGGCAAAAAGGTGACTCTTGCGGCAGCGGACACCTTCCGTGCAGCGGCAATCGACCAGCTTCAGATATGGGCAGAGCGTTCCGGTGCTGATATTATCAAGCAAAATGAAGGTTCTGACCCCGCCGCTGTCGTATTTGATGCGATTTCTTCCGCCAAGGCAAGGGGCAGCGACATTATTATTGCCGATACCGCAGGCCGTCTGCACAACAAGAAAAATCTGATGGCAGAGTTGGAAAAAATCAACCGTATCATTGACCGTGAACTGCCCGATTCCGCTAAAGAAGTTTTACTGGTGCTTGACGCTACTACCGGTCAGAACGCTGTTAACCAGACCAAGGAATTTAAAAATGCAGCAGGGATCACCGGTATCGTTCTCACCAAGTTGGACGGAACTGCCAAGGGTGGTGTGGTGCTTGCTATTAAAGAAGAACTGGATGTTCCCGTAAAATACATCGGTGTGGGCGAGCAGATAGACGATCTTCAGCCTTTTGACCCTGAAGAATTTGCGAAAGCATTGTTTGCTGATGATTACGATGACGAAGGAGAAGCTCTGTCGGCTATCAACACCGCCCAAGATGTTGCGGAGGCCGCCGACAGTCAGAACGGCACCGATGATAGTATCCATACTGAAAATACCGAACAAACGAGCCAGACTCCCGCAGAAGAACCACTGTCGGAAGAAGATGAATGGCTGAGAAGCTGGAGAAGCGGCGAACAAGATGAACCGCAGGAAACGGCTGCTCCCAAGCCTGTTGAAAAGGAAAAAACAAAGGAAAAAGTCGAACGCAAAGCAAAGAAAAAATTTAACTGGTCAACCGAACCGGCTCCCCAGACCGCCGAAGATGATGATTGGCTTAAAAACTGGCGTGAAAACGGTGAAGGTTAATATATCGGTCAATTTTTGTATTTTTAGTAAAGGTGGAACAAAATTATTGTGTGATGGTTTGGATCGCCCTTACTGTTAAGGAATTAGGGATAAAATGAGAAAGAAGGAAAGAAGTATGTTATTTGTAATTGCTTCTAATAATGAAAAAAAAGTAGAAGAACTGTCAAGGATATTAAAGCCTCTCGGCATTACTGCCAAAACCGCCGCACAGCTCGGTACGTCTTTGGAGGATGTGGAGGAAACCGGCGAAACATTTAAGGAAAATGCGGAAATAAAAGCCAAAGCAGCCTGCAAAAAAACCGGTTATCCTGCGATCGCTGATGATTCGGGACTGATGGTCGATGCCCTTGGCGGCAGACCGGGCGTTTATTCCGCACGTTATGCAGGTGAAAATGCAACGGATGAGCAGAAAATCAACAAACTGTTGGATGAGCTGCACAACAGCGGCAAAACGGACAGAACCGCTCATTTTGAGTGTGTGATCTGCTGCTATTTTCCCAACGGAGAAGAACTGTTTGCTTTTGGCAAGTGTGACGGCAGTATCGGCTATGCTCCCAGAGGAAATGACGGATTTGGTTATGATCCGATTTTCTTTATTGAGGGCAACAAAACTTTTGCCGAACTCACAGATACCCAGAAAGACGCCGTCAGCCATCGTGGCAGAGCACTCAGAGAACTGGCAGAGCTTCTCAGAGAAAAATATGCCAAAAAATGAATGACCGAACAGCTTTATGCAAAAAGTAACGGTGAAAGGAAAAGCATTATGTTAACAAGTAAACAGAGAGCATTCTTACGATCACTCGCAACAGATATTGATACCATCGTGATGGTCGGCAAGGGCGGTATGAATGATAATATCACCAAGCAGACTCACGATGCCCTGACTGCCAGAGAACTGGTCAAGGGGAAGGTACTCGAAACGGCAGATGTTTCTTCCCGTGAAGCGGCGGAACAGCTTGCACTTGAGACTGACAGTGAGGTTGTTCAGGTGATCGGTTCAAAGTTTGTTCTGTTCCGCAGAAATGAAGAGGAACCCAAAATAGAACTGCCAAAAGCAAAACGCAGACGTTGAGTCAGGAGGTATCGGGATGAGAGTGGCAATGTTCGGGGGCAGCTTTAACCCTGTACACAGCGGTCATGTCCGGCTTGCAGAAGTGTTTGTACAACGTCTTGGACTTGACAAAATCATTATTGTGCCTGCATTTGTGTCGCCCTTCAAACAGAGCGATCATACAGTAACACCTCAGCAAAGATTGGAAATGTGCCGTTTGGCTTTTGAACATATGCCTCAGGCAGAAGTCAGTGATGTGGAAATGAAGCGGGAAGGTACCAGCTATACGTATATGACGTTGGAACAACTGGCACAAGATTATCCCGCAGACGAACTGTTTCTGATTACAGGAGCCGATATGTTTCTGAGTATCCATACGTGGAAAAATTCCCAAACGATCTTCCGGCTTGCTACCATATGCGGCTTGCCGAGAAATGATGATGATGTTGCCGCTCTGCAGAAACAGGCGGATCATCTGCAAACCCTCGGAGCCAGAACGGTTATTCTTGATGCGGGTGTTATGACTGTTTCATCTACACAAATACGCAGTTATCTCCGATCAGGCAAAAATATTGCCGCACTGGTACCGCCTCAAGTGGAACAATATATTAAGCAGCACAAGCTGTACAAATAGGAGGAGAAATAAAATGGAACCTTCGGATAAAAAAATTGATGTTGAGTTTTTGAAAAATGATTTGAAGGACACCTTGCAGCCATTTGGCAGCAGAGTGGAGGGCGACAAAGTCGTTCTTGATTTGCTGAATGTTGCCATCGTTCCCCGATTGTACGAAATGGACAGTCAATCCAATGCTTTGATATGCCAGACAGGCTACTATGTATCCTCTCCTGAATGGGGCAGTGAAATTTATGACACATCGGTAGGCGTCGGCAAGGATGAGGAAAGTGCCGTCAAAACTTCGCAGACGGGTTTTCTTTATGCATTGATGGACACGGTGATCGCAATGAAAAAGCACAGAAATCCTGAACGTGTTACCAGCCGCTTTGCCGGAAAACGTCACGGTTGGAATGCTTATCTCGGCAATATTGTTGCGATGGGTGGAAGCCGTCAGGTAGATATGGACTTTTATTGGAAGGCCCTCAAAAATAAGATTGCGGAGCGAATTGGCAATCAGAAAATTGTGCCGGTGAAAATTTATGTATCTACTACAGGAAAAGGTGAGGTAACTGCCGAATGCCGTATCAATAACATTATTCAGCACGATCTGAGCGAGATGCTGCACCGGATTGCCGAAAAAATTGAAATCGATCACTTTATGTCTGAAAAGCAGTATATCATTCTGGAACAGGACAAAGATACAGTGATCGACTACCCCTATACAGAACTGGAGATTTCCGAGAAAGTATCCGCCGCAATGCAGCTGTATGAAAAATGCAACGAAGAGGACAGCTTCGATACTTTTAATGAACAATTTACAGAAGTGGTGCAGGAAGATAATCTGATCTTGGAGATCCTGAAATTTGTGCCCGAGATTTGTGCGGAATATCGCTTTGATGCTTTGCGGTATCCGGATACCATCAATATGCTGGTCAGAGAAATACAGGTGGATGTGTATAAAACACAAATTTATTCGTATGCTCCCATCTATAATGGCGTTATGAAGACGCTTCAGGGTGGGCTGTTGAATGATGCGGAAAAAGTATTTGAAGCTTTTGTGCAGATGAGTTCTTTATTTGAAACATTGGGACGTGCAATGGAGGACGGTGCCGATCCCCAAAATTTGGGCGTGATGGATTTGATCTATTCGATGGATGAAAGATATGTTCTGAGATAAACAGCTGAGGCTGTGTTTTGTTTCTTGGGGGAAGTCTTTCGAAGAGGAAAGATTTCTTCCAATCCCTGAACCGAAAGGCGGATTGAATGAAATGACGGTAAAAGAATATGATAAAATCATTGGTGCAAGACTCAAGTCGGCACGGTATAAACATTCTAAGAATGTGGCTAAAGAAGCGATCAGACTTGCTAAAAAATATGGTGCCGATCCCGAAAAAGCAGAAATAGCAGGTTTGCTGCACGATATTACCAAAGAAGCTGAGCCGCAGGAGCATATGGATGTGATCCAACGGGCAGAAATCGAACTGACCGAGATGGAACAGTCCTCTCCCAAACTGTGGCACGCTATTTCAGGAAGTGCCTATATTCAGGTCGAACTCGATGTGACGGACAGAGAAATTATTGATGCGGTTCGTTATCATACAACGGGCAGAGCCAATATGACACTGCTGGATAAGGTGATTTTTGTGGCGGATTTCATCTCGGCTGACCGTGATTACGACGGCGTGGATAAAATGCGGAAAGTGGCAGATAAAGGACTGGATGCCGCAGTGCTGGAGGGAATGGCATTTACGATCGCTGATCTGGCACAAAGAAAAATTACCATCGCTCCCGATACTGTTGCCGGTTACAATGAAATTGCCTTTCAGAAATCAAAACAAAAAAACAAATAATACAGGAGGAATTAAAATGACTTCTTTGGAAACAGCAAGGTTGGCAGTCAAGGCATTGTCCAATAAAAAAGGTCTTGATGTCAAGCTGATCAAAATTGATGATATATCTTCTATTGCGGATTACTTTGTGATTGCGACAGGTACATCCAATACTCACGTAAAAGCATTGGCGGATGAAGTGGAGTTTCGACTGGATAACGAGGGAATCAGTGTGAGCCACATTGAAGGTTATCGCTCCGATTCGTGGATCCTGCTTGATTATGTTGATGTGATCGTACACGTGTTCTCTGATGAGGGACGTGAATATTATGATTTGGAACGTCTGTGGCAGGATGGTGAACAAATTGATGTATCCGATATTATGAATATGCCCGCACAGATTTTGTTCCCTACAACAAAATAAAAGGAGAGAAAGAAATTGAAGTACGACCATAAACAAATTGAACCTGTTTGGCAAAAAAAATGGGAAGATGCCGGCATTTTCCACGCTGAGGCAAATTCTTCCAAACCTAAATATTATACCCTGATTGAGTTTCCCTATCCCTCGGGACAGGGACTTCACGTAGGACATCCCCGTTCTTATACTGCGCTCGATATTGTGGCAAGAAAACGCAGAATGCAGGGTTATAATGTCCTGTATCCTATCGGATGGGATGCATTCGGACTTCCTACCGAAAACTTTGCTATCAAAAATCACGTGCATCCTCGTGAAGTGACCGCTAAAAATGTTGCCCGTTTTAAAAGTCAGCTGCAGGCTCTTGGTATTTCCTTTGACTGGAGCCGTGAGATCAATACCACCGACCCGAAATACTATAAATGGACACAATGGATCTTCCTCAAACTCTTTGAGCACGGTCTTGCCTATAAAAAGGAAATGGCAGTGAACTGGTGTACTTCCTGCAAATGTGTTCTTGCCAACGAAGAAGTGGTCAACGGTGTATGTGAACGATGCGGAAGTGAAGTGGTCAGAAAAGTCAAGTCGCAGTGGATGCTCAAAATTACAGCATATGCTGACAGACTGATCTCTGATTTGGATTTGGTCAACTATCCTGAAAGAGTGAAGGCACAGCAGAAAAACTGGATCGGACGCTCTACCGGTGCCGAAGTGGACTTTACCACGACAACAGGTGATATGCTGACCGTTTATACTACCCGTCCCGATACATTGTTTGGTGCCACATATATGGTCATTTCTCCTGAACACCCGATGATCAGCAAGCTTTCGTCCGTTATCAAAAATATGGATGAGGTCAGACAGTATCAGGAAGCAGCTGCCAGAAAATCCGATTTTGAGCGTACTGAGGTGGCTAAAGACAAAACCGGCGTTCGTTTGGACGGTGTAGAAGCGATCAACCCTGTTAATGGAAAGCAAATACCGATCTTTATTTCAGATTACGTATTGGTTTCCTATGGCACAGGTGCGATTATGGCGGTGCCGGCACACGATACACGTGACTGGGAATTTGCCAAGAAATTTGATTTGCCTATCATTGAAGTGGTCAAGGGAGGTCAGGACGTTCAGAAAGAAGCATTTACCGATTGTGCAACCGGTATTTTAGTCAATTCTGATGATCTGAACGGTCTTTCGGTAGAGGATGCCAAAAAGAAAATCATTGAAAAATTGACGGAAACCGGTAAGGGCAGAGCAAAAGTGAACTTTAAACTGCGTGACTGGGTATTTTCCCGTCAGCGTTATTGGGGTGAGCCGATACCGATTGTGCATTGTTCGTGCTGCGGTGCCGTGCCTGTTCCTGAAAATGAACTGCCGTTGGAGCTGCCTGACGTAGAATCTTATGAACCGACAGATAACGGTGAATCACCGCTTGCCAAAATGACCGAGTGGGTCAATACCAAGTGCCCGAAGTGCGGTGCCGATGCAAAGCGTGAAACTGATACAATGCCGCAGTGGGCAGGTTCTTCGTGGTATTTTCTGCGTTATATGGATCCCCACAATGATGAAGCACTGGCAAGCCCTGAAGCATTGAATTATTGGGCACCTGTTGATTGGTATAACGGCGGTATGGAACATACCACACTCCATCTGCTGTACAGTCGTTTCTGGCATAAATTCCTGTACGATATTAAAGTGGTTCCTACCCCCGAACCGTATGCCAAGCGTACCAGCCACGGTATGATACTCGGTGAAAACGGCGAAAAAATGAGTAAATCCAGAGGCAACGTGGTTAATCCCGATGACATCGTTAATGAATATGGTGCCGATACGATGCGTCTGTTTGAAATGTTTATCGGTGACTTTGAAAACGCTGCACCGTGGAATTCCAACAGCATTAAGGGCTGCCGCCGTTTTGCAGAGCGTTTCTGCGGACTGACTGCCCTGATGATAGACGGGGACAATATCCGTCCCGAGTTGGAGGGTGCTTTCCATAAGACCATCAAAAAGGTCGGTGAGGATATTGAAAACCTCAAATTTAATACAGCTATCGCTGCCTTGATGTCGCTTATCAATGATATTTATGCTTCCGGCTCAGTTACAAAGGGAGAACTCAAAATTTTTACAGCACTGCTTAGCCCGTTTGCTCCCCACGTTGCCGAACAGGTATGGGACGAATGCAAACTGGGTGATGGATTTGCGTCTGTGACCGAGTGGCCATCCTATGATGAAAACAAGTGCGTAGATGATGAAATACAGATCGTGGTACAGGTCAACGGCAAGGTAAGAGATAAAATGATGATCCCGGCTCAAATCGACCGTGACAGTGCAATAGCTGCTGCTAAGAACAGTGATAAAATCAAAGCATTGATTGACGGAAAAACTATCATCAAGGAAATTTATGTTCCCTCTAAGCTCATCAATATCGTTGCCAAATAAGATAATAAGGTGATTGGTTCATTTTCGGTCACTTTACTATCATCAAAATAAAATTACTCAGTATTATGCAATGTCAACATAGAAATGTGATAAAATTTATTGCATTTTATGTGTTGACAAAGTATGGTCAAATAATGTATAATACATAGGTATCGTAATGACACAAACCCCTGCCTTATGGCGGATGGGAGGGAAGATAACATGGCTGAAATCAGAATTAAGGATAACGAGTCTCTCGAAAGTGCACTCAGAAGATTTAAAAAGCAGTGTGCGAGAGCAGGCGTTATTGCTGAGGTTCGTAAAAGAGAAGCTTATGAAAAGCCTTCTGTAAAGCGCAAAAAGAAGTCTGAAGCTGCTCGTAAGCGTAAGTACAAATAATGCAACTGATTTGTATTTTACACAGAAATCAAGGGATATTTCCGTTTGTGCGGTCAGGAGAGTCTGCTTCGGCAGCATCTGCCCGTACGGCGGGGGTGTCCTTTTTTGTTGTCATGACAATGCAAAGGAAGAGATAACATGAGCCTGCTGACCCCTACGTTAGCCCTGCGCTATGTAACAGATATTACCCTTGAAATCCTGCGTTCACTCGGCACAGACGCCATTTTGCTGGACGTGGACAACACCCTTGCACCCCCGACCTCCAAAATCCCCTACGAAGGCGTACAGGAATGGATCGACACCATCAAGGCGGGCGGTATCCGGATCGTTATCTGCTCGAACAACTACCGGAAACGCATCAAGCCCTTTGCAGACAGCGTGGGACTGGAATGTGTCGCCATGAGTCTGAAACCTCTCCCCTTCGGATTTATCCGTGCCAAACGCAAGCTGAACGAAAAAACCCGCTCAGTGGTAGTGGTAGGCGATCAGATCTATACCGACGTGCTGGGAGCAAATCTGGCGGGAATGAAATCCATTCTGCTCCTGCCGCGCTCGGAGGAACACGGCT